>NZ_JBAMDC010000136.1:0-15719 GCF_036961605.1 Streptomyces sp. KLMMK | reverse complement strand
CCCTCGCAAGCGAGGGAATTGAATTCCGTAAACGGAATTCTAAAAGCATGTCAATTCGCGCAAGCGCGAATTGAAGGATTCCCCGCTTGCGGGGAATCTAGGCTGGCAGCAAGGGGAGGGTGCATCACCTGCGGGCCCGTGTAGCGTCTGGGAACCCAGCCACCACCCCCGCCACAAGACTGACAGACCGTCGACCCCACAGGACACCAGACCTCCCGCAGTGACGGGCTCCGCTGCGCTCCACCCGAACCCCACCCCCGGCACCCAAACCTGCCCAGTCAAGCCCGGCAATACCCGTCAGTATACACCCCAACACACCGGCGTGGGCGCGAATTGACCATTCATCATCCTGACAGACGAACCTGCCACAGGGCTCAGTGCATCATGACCTGCCATGTGTAGGCTATGGGAGCAGACATCACCACCCCCTAGGCTGTCTTCACCGCCTCGGGACTTCCCTTTCTGATTGCTCGCCACATTCGCGAAGGAGCCTTTCCCTGTGGTCATGAAGCGCAGCGATCTACGCCCGCACCAGATCGAAACCGTCGACGCGATCAAGCGGGGCCTTGACGTGCCGCCCGGAGGTATCCCGGTTAACGGGCTGCGGGGGCAGGTGATTTCGGCGTGCGGGACCGGCAAGACGATCACGGCGGCTTTCGCGGCCCGGGAGATGCTGCCGAGGGGCCGGACCCTGGTTCTGGTGCCGACGCTGGATCTTCTGGCGCAGACGGTCAAGGAGTGGCACCGGGTCGGGCACCGCGGGCCGGCGGTGGCCGTCTGCTCTCTCCAGGACGACCCGGACCTGTGGAACCTGAAGGTGCGCTGCACCACCAACCCGGTGCGGCTGGCCATGTGGCACGCGACGGGGCCGGTCACCATCTACGCCACCTACGCGTCCCTGCCGGTGCTGGCGGAGGCGTTCGAGGGCGTCTACGGCCAACGTCTTGATCCACTCGACCTCGTGATCGTGGATGAGGCGCACCGGACGTCGGGGTCGATGGGGAAGGCGTGGGCGGACGTCCACGATCAGGGGATCATTCCGGCGGCGCGTCGGCTGTATCTGACGGCGACGCCGCGGATCTGGCAGGAGCGGCCGCCGCACTGGGAGGTGGCCGAGGGGGTGCGGGATGCGCTGCCGGCGGAGATGGCGGCCTCGATGGACGATGAGGCTGTGTTCGGGCCGGTGCTCTACAAGCTGTCGCTCGCGTCGGCGGTGGCCCGTGGTCTGCTTGCCCGGTATCAGATCATCGTGATGGAGCTCCAGGACCCCGAGGTCACCCCCGAGCGGCTGAGGGGCGAGGAACGACACGGTGAGCAGGTGCGCGGGGAGCGGCTCGGGGCGCTGCACGCGGCGTTGCTGCGGACCATGGCGGAGCACCGGCTGAACACCTGCATCACCTTTCACCACCGGACCATCGAGGCGCAGGCGTATGCCGAGGGTCTGCCGCGGGTAGCGGCGAAGCTGCACGCCAACGAGCCGGAGACCTACCCGGCACGGGTCTGGGCGGACTGGCTGTGCGGCGAGCATGCTGCCGAGCAGCGCCGGGAAGTCCTCGGCTCCTTCGGCACCACCGCACGACGAGCCGTGCTGTCGAACTGCCGGGTGCTGGGCGAAGGCGTTGACATCCGGGCAGTGGACTCTGTGGCGCTCCTGGACCCCAAGGGTGCTCCGCATGACATCGTGCAGGCGATCGGCCGGGCCCTGCGGCAGAAGCCCGGGGAGGGGAAACTGGCCTCTTTGATCGTCCCGGTCTTTCTGCAGCCTGGTGAGCAGCCGGAGGACATGTTCACCTCTGCCTCCTACCGGCCTTTGGTGAAGGTTCTTGAGGGTCTGCGGGCGCATGATGAAGAGGCCGTTGAATTGCTCGCGATCCCGCAGGAACCTCAGAAAGACGTCGTTCAGCCTTCCGTGAATATCGGTACGGAGCCGGAGGAAGGCGAAAAGGAATCCCGCCTGCTGCTGCGGTTTGCGGCCCCTCGCGACCCGGTGATGGTCGCAGAGTGGGTGTCCTTCAACGTGATCGACACCGAACGCCAGGACTGGGCACGCGGCTGGGCAAAGCTCAAGGCGTACGTCGAGCGCGAGGGGCATGCCCGGGTGCCGTATGGACACCGGGAGGGAGCGACTCCCCTTGGGCAATGGGTGGCAGAACAGCGACGGGCCTATGGGGCCGGGCAGATGACCGGGGTCCGGGCGCGCCGGCTGGAGAAGCTCGGCATGGTCTGGAGCCTGGCCGACGAGCGGTTCCAGGAGAACCTGGAAGCCGCGCGAGCGTACTACGACGAACACTGGACCCTCTGTGCCCCGCGGACCGCAACGATGCTCGACCGGCCATTGGGACAGTGGGTATCGAACATGCGGCGCCCCGGTGCCCTGGACGGGCACCCTGAGTGGGAGCAGGCGCTGCGCGAGGTGGACGAGGACTGGAACCCGGCGTGGCCGGCGGACTGGCAACGCCACTACGCCGCCGTACGCGAGCTGCTACGCGAGGAGGCCGGACTGACCGACCTGGCGCCGGGGATCACTGTGCATGGGATGGACGTCGGACGATGGCTGGCCAAGCAGCGCCAGCACGCCGCCTGGCAGGCCCTGATGGACGGGCAGCGCGAACGCCTGGAGCAGCTCGGCGTCGTACCACTGCCCCCGGAGCAGGAAGCGCCTGCGAAGCCGTCCAGAGGCGGCCCCGGGGCGTTCGAGCGGGGTGTTGCAGCCCTGGCCCAGTACAAGGCCCGCACGGGCTCTGTGGCGGTCTCCCGGACCCACGTAGAGCAGCTGGAGGACGGCACCGAGGTCAAACTCGGGGTGTGGATCATGAACCAGAAAAGCCGGCGCGCCAAGCTCACCACGGACAAACTCCAGGCGCTGGCCGCCCTCGGACTCGAATGGGCCACATCCTGACGCTGCCGGACGGGCCCCGGGCGCTGCGTACGGCCCGGGGTCCCTCCCTGTCCCGGAGCCTGCCGCATCGCACTGGAGTGCGCGTAGGAACTGGAGCCCCGGACTGCCCCCTGCAGGCCGGTACCGGGGGCCTTAGAGGGGGCCCAACCATTCGCAGGGGGCTTACAGGAAAGCGACACGGGCTCACCGCCGGGCCCCTGGGCCGCCCGAGCACATGCTTCTCCCCACGGGCGGCCTGCTCGACCTCAGCGAGACGCGAGATCTCGTCCCTACGGTGTATGCAGCAGGTCCGTTGGGATGCTGGGAGCGGCTGCCCAGTCTTTTGCGTAGCAGCGGCTGATCTCGTCGAAACGGTAGGGCCGACCTTGGCGCAGGACTGGTAGCCGCTGGAGGTGTAGAGGGCGATGCCTCCGGCAGCTTGATGCTGGTCGCTGACACCTCGCCCGCCCTGCGCCCGGTGGTCGTGACCGCCGCCTAGATGATCGATTCCAAGGGGTCGTGCAGGTCGTCAGTAGTTGGATAGCCTGCCGGGATGTCCTCGGTGAACCTGCGTCACTCAGTCCGTGGGGTCATCCTCGATGAGGGCGACCGCATCCTGCTGTGCCGCTTCGCCATTCCCGGGCCGACCGGCACGGTGGTTGTGTGGGCGGCTCCCGGTGGCGGTATCGAGCGCGGCGAGACGCCGCTTGCCACGCTTGCACGAAGAGGTAGGGCTGGCCGTCGATGCGGACCCGCCAGATGTGTGTGGCACCAGCAGGTCGTCGCCCCCGGACACGCGGCAGGCTACGACGGGGTGGTCAACGACTATTTCCTTGTCCGCACCGCATCGTTCCCTCCACGCGGAGCGATGTCCGACGACGAACTCGCCGCTGAGAACATCGATGGCTTCCGCTGGTGGCGCCTTCGAGATATCGCGGACTACCACGGTTCTGAACTGTTCTCACCCCGCGACCTCGCCACACCGTTGACGGCGCTGATCGCCGAAGGCGTTCCGGCCACACCGGTGCCGCTCGGTCTGTGAGCCTCGCACCCGACGCTCGGGCGCAGCCCCGGCCGCTGAGGGGAACTTGCAGATCGCCTGCACAGCTGAGGCGAGGGAGCCCGACGTCAGTGGGTGAAGACAGAGCTGGACTCCCTCGCGACCGCACTTTGAGTGAAGATCGGCGACCTGCTGAAGGGCTCATCCCATCTCGCACCATGGCGGCCAGCCGTGGGGATCGTCCCGAAGCTCACCGACGCCGAACTGGTCACCCTGGCGTTGATGCAGGCCATGCTCGGCTTCGCCTCCGAGGCCCGGTGGCTCCGCCATGCCCGTTCCCACCTGCGGAATCTCTTCCCGTACCTGCCCCAGCAGCCTGGCTAGGGCGCCGGCGCTGGCAACGGTCCGGTCGTGCCGGTGGAGTTTCTGACTGATGAACAGGCCGAGCCGTACGGAACGTCGACCGATGCGCCCGCGCACCCGGTACGGTTCGGTCCGGCAGGGCCGCGCAGAAGCCCTCCCCCGGCCGGGAGAGCTGTCGGCGGTTACACGCTGAGAACGCCTGTCCCAGTGCTCTCCTCGTGCACCGCCTTCACCATGCGGGCCACTGCCTCGCTCACCGCCCACACATGCGTCCTGGCCTACCGCTGCGAGACCGGGCCCCCGGGCCCCCGCGGCCGGCAGCGGAGGAGCCCGTAACGGTGCGCGACGAAATTGATCACCCGCTGCGTCCAGCGGGCAGCCGCCCTCGCCCTCGCAGCGCACGACTGCCGAGTGGGGGTGAGCGAGGCGATACCCCTCGGCGAGACGGCCACCGGGTACGCGCAGGCCTTTCACGCCCTCGCCGCTGCCCGCAGCCTTCCCGCCCGGCACGCCAACTTCACATGCTGCCGCGACCTGGCCCTCGTCATCGGGCCGCCAGCCGCGCTGTGGCCGACCAGCTTGGTCCGCCGCAGGGCGCGCATCCATGGACGGGCTGGACGTTCTCGGCCAGGTGGGGAACGCAGCGCACCCTCGATGCCGTCCTGGTGCAGCCGGATGTCGTGATGGAAGTCGACGTCGCCCGCGACAGCGCCGGACGGTGGCGGCATCCGGCCCGGCCGCATCGCGTGCACACGGACGCCGACGTGCCCCAGGTTCCGCTGTTCGCCGAGTGAGCTAGGCCGGCCGCCCCTACGCCGCAATCGGCGCGACACGATCAGGTTGCAGACCAGGCTTCAGTCAGCCTCTTCCTCAATCCAGTCGGCAGGTACGAGTGCTTGTTCGGTGTCGTAGCGCCATCGCTGGGTTACGTATGGGCTGAAGTCTTGGTGGTCCAGGTCGGCGTGTTCCATGACGATGACCTGGAACTGGCCTTCCAGTAGGCGCAGCGTCTGATGGATTGTCTGGAAGATGTTCAGCAGCTTGTGGCGGTCGTTGGCTCCCAGGATGGCTTCGCCTGTGTGGTCGGGCGGGAAGAAGACCTGCGACGGCTGGTCGAGCACCAGAAGACGAGGCACTGGTGCTCGGTGCTCAGTGAACCACTCATGAAGGCTGAGCATTGCGGCTACGTGGTAGCCGAGGTGGTTCTCTCCGCTGCCCATCTCGGGGAGCGGCAGCGGGCCGTTGACCTTGTCGGCGATGACGGTGAGGCGGTTGACGTCGAGCCGGATGGGGTTGTCCGAGTGCTCGATGCTGAGCCCTGCGGCCTTACTGGTGATCTTCTGGCTGATCAGTGAGAGGTAGCTGGCGAGGCGCTCGCCCTGAGTGTCGTCGCTGAGCAGTTCTTCAAGGTCGGCAATCTGCTGGCGGAGCCCGTCTCGCCGGTCTTCCACTTGAGGGGCTACCGCGCGGTGAGCAGTGGTGTCCAGGTAGAGGCTGATGCGTCCCTGGACCATGGCGGCGCGGCGCGCATCATCGGGTTCTTGTTGCAGGGCGCGCATGCCGGCGGTGACTTCGTTGATCTCTTCCTGATTCCGGGCGAGTGCAGAGCGCAGTTCCTGCAGGCGCTCCTCTTCCTGGCTGATCAGGCGTTGGATCGCCGGGGTGTCGCTGCCGATTACTTGGAGATCACCGTTCAGATGTGCGAGGTCGCGGGTGAGGGCGGTGACTATGTCGTTGGCGGAGGTAAGGCTGCTATCGCACACGGGGCAGTGCGAGGCATTGGAGGTCTCGGGGTCTCGGCGGAGCAGGCCGAGGGAGACCAGACGGGCACGCTGCTCGGTGGCTTGGGTGGTGAAGTCCGTGTTCTCGGCAAGTGCTCGCTTGAGATCGGCGATCTTTACACGGGTCTGCCCGTGGAGGGCGCGTAGCTCGTTGCGTCGCGTGGTGAGTGCGCTGAGGGGATCCTCGTCGCTGTCCTGCTCAGGCGGGGGGCCAGTGTGGTTCATGGCCTGGCGTAGAAGGCTCAGCACTTCGTCGGCTGATGGCTCTGGATTGGTCAGTGGTGGCAGCAGGTGGGCTTCGACAGCCTCGGTGAGCAGAGCGCGGGCCTGGCCGGCGGCGGGGTCGAGATTCCGTGAGGGGGCGAGCGCGGTTTCGAGGTCAGTGAGGTCTCGGCGCAGGAGGCGAAGCCGGTTGCGACGCAGTGCCTGCTCTGGGTCTACGGCGCCGAGGAAGTACGGGATGACACCGCGGATGGTGTTGGGGCGCCATTCCTCGCCTTGGGAGTGGAAGAGCAGGTCGGGGTTAGCTACCTCGTTCTGCGCTTGGAGGCAGAAGAACAGGGCGTGGCGGATGGACGGGGCGATGGTCTGGGCTCGGCCAACGGCCGGTACGCGGACTGTGCGGTCGATGCCGCAGAAGTCGCTGAGCATGTCCTTTGCCGCGTCCAGCGGGGTAGCGAACTTCAGTTCTTGCAGCGGTGGAGGCGGGGTGCCGGGGGCTTGCGAGAGGATGCACAGGACCGTGCTGACGGCGGCTTTGCCTTCAGGTGCGCGGCGGGCGACGAACAGCTGCTGGCCGGGCTTGACCAAGGTGAGGGCATAGGCGCTGACGTAGTCGCGGACCTTGCCGGCCTTGACGGGGTAGCCGTTGCTGGCGAGGCAGTAGTCGATGATGGTCAGCAGGGCGCTTTTGCCTCGCCGGGAGTCGCCGGTGACGATGTTTAGAGTGCCGGGTTCAAAAGGCACGGTGCGCATCTGGCCGGGCTGCTTGCCGTAGATGGTGACCGCACGGATCTGAAAGGTCACGGCTGGACTCCAAGGAGGGTCAGAACGGTACTGAGGCTTCCGGTGCTGGGCAGCCAGCGCCCGAGCTGGACGGCAGCCTTCTGGATGGCGACGCTCTGTTCCGTGTCGCCCTTGATCGTTTTGGTGAGTGCGCGGGGAACGAGAGTCAGGCCGCCGCTGTGACAGTGCAGGATGCGGCTCTGCAACGCGAACAGCAGACCGGGCCGCACAACGGCAGCCAACGAGGCCGCGTTGCGTGTCATGACAACTCGCACGGCGGCGTTCTCGTCCAGCCACCCCATCAGACCGGTTCCCGTGGTGGCCGGCAGGACCGCCCGGATGGACGGTTGCAAGGCCATAACAGCAGCTGTCACGGCCACCGGCAACGGGCACGGAGCCGCGTACTCCTTGTCATAGCCCTGGACTGCCCGGGTACACAGCACCGCTGTGAACGCCGGGTTGTACAGGGCCCGCTCCTCGCGGCTCAGTTCGACTGCCGCCATCAGCGTGCTCCGGTCGGCTCAAGGAGAGCCATCAGCCGGGCAGTGAAGTCCGGATGCCAGCCGACCCGCAGTTCGTCGGCAAGCATGTGGTACGACCCCTTGGGGATGAACACCTCTTCAAGCCCGGTGCGGATCTGGGCGCGGGCCTCCCGGTCAACCCAGCGATAGATCAGTTTGGCCTCACGCTTCATCTCCTCCTCGGTTGCTTCGTCCCCGAGGTCCTCCCGCATGTCCGCGAAGCGCGCCTGCCACTCCTCAACCAGCCTGCGCTCGTATCTGCCGAGCTCTCCTACTCGGAGCAGCTTCTCCTCCGACCAGCGCGATCGTTGGTTGAATGCCCGTACGTAGTCCCGCACGGCGAGACGGATGCGTTCGGATCCGACGCCGATCAGGTCGAGCTGGCGGACGAACATCTTGTCTGCAGACTCGGCAGGCTCAGGGTTCAGGTCGGCGATATCGGGGTCGATGGGCAGATTGTTGGGGCCGAACTGGTGGCGCAGATCGCTGAAGATTTGGTCGAACTCCTCTCCGGTGATGGGCGCGCCGCCAGGTGTGCGCATTTGCTCGATCACCCGGTCGTAAAACCATCCCTCGAGGCGGGTGAGGAAGGACTTGGCTAGATCGTGCCCCACCACAAGGGCCGCATGGCCGAGCATCGTCTCGCGGACCTCGTCGATCCGCGGAGCGTCACCGATGACGTCGATCCGGGCAAGCAGGGCGCTGTGCCCTACAGCCCCATCGGCTTCCAGCCCGTCGAAAGCCGCAAATGCCTTCTGCAGCTTGTCGCTCGAGGATGTTTCACGGGCCGCCCGCAGCAAGGTGAGGGCCTTGCCTTCGTCACGATGTCCGCTGGCTTTGGGCTGCAGGTGATAGCCGGCACTGCCTGGCGGAAGCGCGGCCGTCGTCATCAGGAAGAGGTTCGTTTCAGCGAGGTCGATCCGCCCGGCCGTAGCTGCCTCGCACCAGATCCGAAGCGTCTTCCACAGATCGGGGGCCGAGTCAGTCAGCCGCGTGCCATCTGCTCGTTGCTTGAGCTGAAGTAGCTCTGTCAGCGACCCGGCATGCTTCTCGATGTCGTCGGCGGCCTCAACAGCAACACTCCACTCCAGTCCGCCCACCCACTGCTCGATGCAGAGCTGCAGCGCCTTGGCGAACTGGTAGAGATAACCAAGCGCTGAAGCAGACGCTTCGAACTGATCATCCTTGGTCGCCATAGCCCCTCCGCCCCTCCTGCCGAGCTGGGAGCGATCTTCGCATGCGTGTGGCTCTGGGCACATAGGCGATACCAGAATCGTGACACCGGCTCGGTCGCCAAGCGCCCGGGCCAGCCTTCGCCAGCGCGAGTCCGGCCACTTCAGGTACGGAAGCTGAGAGCCAGGTGCCGTCGGCCTTCTGCTCGGGCACGGCCTGGTCCCGCTGCTCCTGGTGCTCGTTGTGGATGGGTTCTGCCATGCGGCGGCATGGGCCTGGTGCTTGCAGTCGTCGCAGAGGTGCGGGTGGGTAATCCCTCAGGGTGCCCCAGTCCGTCGCCTGGGTTGCCTCCCGCCGTCCGCCGGTGAACTCGCCCCCGCAGTCGTTTCGCCCGATTCGTCTGGCTCTTCGAGGATCATGACCGTCCCGACGCGGAACTGGTGGAGGACGGAGCTTCTACGGCCATACCCCCACGCGATCCAGCCTGGTTCGAACATCTTGCGCGTCAGCAGCACATACGTCCTGGTGTCCGCGGGGAGCCCGCCGCAGGTCGCAGATGGTTCGGACGGTTCACCGCTTCTCAGCGCGGGTCGCGGAGTTCGCGCAGCCCGTAGTCGGGTGGCAGCCATCCCTTCTTCCTCCGGTCGATGGTCTTTTGGGTGTGCGGCGGCGGGTGCGGGCAGCCTCGCATCAGGTCAGGCAGGCCGCTGGCCCAGGAGAGCCGGTAGTGCGCGGCACACACGGGCCAGATGGTCTTCGTGGGTTCCTTCGGGCGTGGGGCCGGTCCGCGCCTGGTTCGGCGCCGCTTGGGGCGGGGTGGCTGGGGTGGGCGCAGTTTGCAGCTCTCGGCGAAGTCTGTCAGGGATGGCAGTTCTGTACTGCCCAGCGGGTCGCTGAACAGGGGTCCATTGGTGCCGGCTTCGATGCTCCAGGCGAGTGCGGCAGCCCTCAGCAGGGGGCGGGCCCAGTCGGGAACCGGGTGGGTCATGCAGCCCTGGCGGAGGCCATGGTCGTGGAGCGTGATGGTCGTACCGTCCGGGCCCAGGTCCTGAACACGCGCGGTATCGAGCTGGGTGGTGGAAGCCGCGGTGAACGCGGCCGTGGCGAGCTGGGCTACCAGGTGTGGGTGTGCTGATGCACGGTGGAGCCGCCAGGCGACCTCCGCTTCGGTGACCGGCGGTATGACCGGCGGGAAGAAGTCCCGGGCTGTTGCCATCGCTGCGGCGCACCGGCACGGGCCCGTGGTCTCGTCGAGGGCTTTGAGGGTGGTCAGGGCAGGCAGGCTGATCCATCGGTTCGCCAGGGGCCGCGCTGTGGGGAGCGGCCGCGGCTGCGCGGTGGCCGGTTCGCTCTCGGGCAGCAGGGCTGAGGCCTCGGCGATGCTGTGTTCCACCTGCTGTAGTTCGTGCTCCAGGAAGGCCCTCAGGTCCCGGCGGTGGCAGACAAGGATCAGGCGGATGCCGGTGCGCCGGCGCAGGGTAAGGAGGTCTTTGAAGCGGTGCGGGGTAAGAAGGTGGGCGCGCAGCAGGGTCAGGTGGGTGATGGGGGTGGCGAGGATCCAGGCGGCGGCGATCGACCAGGCCGGGGCCGGATCGGTCGGTCGGTAGCCGGCCAGGGGGACGGGCTTGCCCAGGGCGGCGAGAACGTCGTAGGCGAGCGCGAGGGCGGCGTCCACGCCTGGAGTGGGGTGGACGGTGAGGCGCCCGTGATGTGGAGCGTGGGAGGCAAGGGCCGCCCGGGTGTGGACCACGTCGTCGTATGGGTCAATGATCACCGTGACCGGAGGCGGATTCGGGCAGTCCAGCATCAGGCCGCCCGGCAGTGGCTCAGTTTGCTGTAGGCCCAGCGCAGCAGTTCCTCATCCACACGTGCGCGTCCAGTCGCCTTCATCCCCACAGTGAGATGGTGGGTGATCTTCGCCCAGGCCCGGAAGTTGCCGTGGGCCGCTTCCCGATCGCACAAGGCGATCAGTTCAGGGTCCGCGTCCGTCCAGGCGGGGTGGAAGGCCGGGACAACGGCCAAGACCTCGTCCAGCGGCATGCGGTCGATCTCCTGCCACGCGTAGACGCGAGACTCCAGCATCGGCTCACTCTGCAGCATCTCGAAGCAGCCGTTCCCGCCGGTGAAGACGATGGCGAGGTCGGAATCGGAGTCGTCCCACAGGTAGCGCAGGTACTCGAAACAGAGTTTCGACAGCCACTGGGCTTCATCGCAGACCAGGACATGCGGTTCCTCCAGGGCACCGCGCAGCATCCGGTCGAACTCGATCGGCTGCGTCGGCGGACGGCCCTGCAGGCCGAGGGCATGGAACAGCTCGTGCCGGAGGTCGCGGGTGGAGGGCCGGGCCCGGAATTGGATCCGGCGCGTCAGCTTCGGCGCGAGCTCGCGCAGACAGGCGTTGACCGCGAAGGACTTGCCGTTGCCGGCCTGCCCGTAGATGCAGATCATCGCCTTGGCTTCGATCGCGGCCCGGATGTTCTCCCGGGCGGTGAGCAGGGCGCGGGTGGAGACGACCTGGGCGCCCGGCAGGCGCATGAAGTGGTCCTCCCGCTCCGCGGGCAGACGGCCCCTGCGGGGTGAGGTGGGCATGATGGTTACTCCTTGCTGTCCGGTGCGGGCTCAGTGCCGGTGTGGTCGTCCGACGCTGCTGTATCGGCCGGGGCTATCTCGGACGGCACGGTGGTGTCCCGGTGAGGACGAGGGCGGGCCCAGCCCGGCGGAGGCTCGCGTGGGGGGATCAAGTCCGGCAGCGCGCGTGCTGCCAGGTCCACCGCCCGGGCCCGGCTGATCTCCTCCTGGGCCTGCTGCCCGGTGACCGAACGCCGCGGACGGGGCGCGCCCGGGTGGTCGTCGCGGTGTAGCGGGTCCGGCTCAGCTTCTCCGCTGCTCTCAGGTCCGCTTTCAGCGCGCGGGCCTTGCTCTCGCGGACCTTGGACAGGGCGCGGCGCTGGGCCGGTGTCGCGGCTTCGGCGAAGTAGGCGCTGCCCAGGTGCCGGACAGGCCCGCCGACGGTGAAAACCTCGATCCTTCCGTCGAAGTGCGGGAGGTAACGCAGCCGTACCCTGGTGCCGACATGGCCGGCCATCCAGTCCGCGATGTAGGCGCGGCGCCGCCACGCGACCCCGTTCGTGGTGATCTTCCGGATACGGCCGTCGTCCTCCATCGCGAAGAACGCCAACTGCTCCTCAGGCACGTCCTCGATCGGTGTCGGATCCGCCTCCCACGCCTCGCGCGGGGTCATCCCGTCCGGGACGCCCGCCGGGTGGTGCTCGGTGTTCCACCAGGCCACCCAGTCCAGCAGGACCTTGACGAAGTCCGGGTAGGACAGCAGATCCTCCACCGGATCCGGCCGGTATGCCTGCGCAGGGCGGGCACGCCGCGTGTAGCCCGGCAGCGAGACCAACAGCATCTGCTCCACCGCGCTGTTCAAAGCCTCCACGGTGCCCTTCCGGTACGGCTTGTAGGCCGGCAGGTCGTGAACGGGTACCGCGAAGCCGCCCAGCGCCTTCGCAACCGCCCCCGATAGGAAGTCCTTCCCTCGGTCCACCCGAACCCGGCCCGGCAGGCCGCCGTACGGTCCGTACGGGGTGGCTCGGCTGATCCCCGAACGCAGCGCGGCCAGGACGGCGTCCCGAGCCGGTTGGTGCGGTGTGACCGCCACCCCCACGATCACCTTCGACGCCACATCGATGAACCACGTCACCCACGGACACACCGCAGCCCCGTCCAGGGCGACGCGGACCGGGATACGTTTGTGATCACCCTCCCAGCAGGCGTTGCGGTGCGTGGGCGGCCGTTTGCCATAGACGTCATAGCGGCGGCGCGCTGCTTCACCGCCCTTCAGCCCGGCCCGCTCCCCCGCCGACAAGTCCCGGCGTACCGCGCGTTGCAGGGTCCGAAGAGAAGGCACCGAGCCCGGGTCACCAGCCGCAGCCGCTTCCGCAAGCAGCTCGCGGTGAACCGCTGACACGTTCCCACCCCACACCGCCAGACGGACACGCACATCTGGCGTCACACCGGCCCGTGACGGAGTCCGTGCGGACAGCCGCCCCTCGCGCCGGGCCACCGCCACCCAGTTCCACACCGTCCGCAGTGACACACCAAGAGACCCAGCGACCGCCCGCGCGTGCTCGGTGGCCAACTCGCCCCGGGAATCAAGGGCCATCAAACGCGCCACCGCGCCCTCACGCCCGCCAGCCGGCCACCGCCGCAGCATGTCCTCGCCACCAGGAACCCGATCGGACACTCCTCACCCCCGGCTGCACCTCGTACAGGTGGTGGCTGTCCGCCTTGGCCTCATCCATCCCGACACGCCGATCAGGCACACACGAACGGATGAAGCAGGCCCCCCGATCCCCCATGGGGCGCCGGGGCACGGTTATGGGCGTTTCCGGTTACGTGCGAGGCGTCGGCTCGATGAGCAGTGCGTCCATGGGCTTGGTCCGATGGGGGCGCAGCACTTCCAGCCAGGTCACTCCGCTGTCCAGGAGACGCCCCATAGATCCGAAGCCGTTCCATCCCAGATCGACGAAACAGCGTTCAGCTGGCTGGTCCCGGCCAAACAGCCGCTGACCGTGCAATGTGACTTCTCCGAGGTCAACGCCCCGTTGCTCCAACGCGACCAGAGCGCACGTCGCCGCCCGGCGAACCGGCTCGTCTCCACCCATCGCCGCCGTACGTGCCGGACGGCTTCAGGGTCCTCGATGTCTCCGTCCAACAGCCTCAGCGGCGTGATGCTGATCTTGTCCTTCACGTGCCGGCCGAACAGCTCAATCCGCGCCGGGCGCGGCACCAAGCTCTCCAGCCCCTCAAGCTCTGCGAGCATGTGGTCCCTGGGCGCCGGCCCGGCTTCCGGGTCCGCGGTCAAGGAGGCAAGACGCTCGCGAGCCAGGGAGAACGGCTCACCCTTCCGCCAGAGCAAGAACAGCTCGAAGCCCTCGTCCAGCAGGCTGCTACGACCACGGAACTGGAAGGAAATCCCCCGGGTCCAGCCCCGCAGGGCCTGCCTCATCCCCCCGTACGAGTCACGCCCGTTGATCGATGCATCCAGCGACTCGCCCAGCCAACGCTTGTCCGTGCCGTGCTCAATGACGACATCGACATCGTTTGGCTCCAGCGCCCCGCGCGCGTACGACCCGAAGACGTACACCTCGTCAACCAGGCCCAGCGGCCAACCACCATCCTCAAGCCGCGTGATCATGTCCGCCAGCAGCCGCGTCGCCCGCTCGCGCTTCACCCGACCACACCCTCGGCATACGCAGCACGGAACTCCTGTGCCACCACGAAAACAGAACCCGGGACCGCACGCGGCTTCCCGTCCTGCCACGTCCGCCCGATCACCTCCGCCGCGGCCCTCCCCCGCTGCAGCTCATACTCCTGAACCGCAGCGGCAAACTCTGCAGGAACCTCCCGCCGGTCCACCACACCCGCCACAGCAACCTGCGGGAAGCAACCACCGAACGTCTGCAGCTTCACCCACCCCAGGGACCGGCCGGCCTTACGCATCGCCGAGCGAATCAGAGCGACCCCGCCCAGCTCCTCCGCCTCATCGACATCGAGCCGGAGCTCGTACGACCCTCCGAACCCGCCACCGCCCGGCGGACACGACCGACGCAACAACGGCACCAAGACACCAACAAGACGCTCATGACGCAGATCACCCGCAAACGACGGCATCCACCGAGCGTAGCCAGACACGACACGGCCCCACCCGGCGTTTCGCCACACCCACCCACAGGAGCGACAAGCCACCCACCCACCGAACGACACCAGCCTTCACCAGCAAAACGACACCCTGACACCGGCATCACCCCAGCCCAACACCAGTGAAAACCTATGACGCACACCCAATGAACAACACACGACGCCCATCAAGTTCGGGGTCCAGAGGCAGCAGGTCGCCGGGCAGCGGCAGCACGGCGGGCATGGACCATCGGGTGCCGTCCGGCGTCTCCTCGCGGCGGGCCAGGCCCCACGTCAGGTAGAGCTCGGACAGGTCCCGCACGCTGGTGGGCACCGGGAAGCCGGCTGTCGTCAGCATGGTGCTGAACTGCTCCCAGCGGGCCGCCTCGCATGCCTCGCGGCCCTCCGGCGCGGCCTCGTAGTCCCATTCCTCATCGGGCCAGGAGAAGGTGAGGGGACCGTCGAGGTCGCCGCCGATCATGTCCCAGTGCCCGTCGAAGATCTCCCGCAGGAGGTCGTCCAGGGAGCCGGTGAAACCGGGCTGGCACGCCGTCCCGATCAACATGGTCAGCGGGAAGCCCTGACGGGGCAGGACGTGCTCCCAGCCCGACACCCACCAGTCGTTGTGCATCGCCAGGTCCCGGCGCGGCCCGGGCACAGACGCCTTCTCAGTCATCCGCAGCTCTTCCTCGAAAACACCTCGATACTCGCAGCGTACGCAGCGAGACGGGGCAGGTTCTCACGGACGCCCCACCCACGCCTGGTGGGCGGGAGCGACGCGCAGCTGCCCGCGAAGGCGGCCGCGGGGTACTCCGACGCGCGTGCGGCCCTCCAGCGGCGTCGCTGTCGCCGGTCGTCATGGCCAGAGGGTGACGTCGGAGAAGAAGACGGCCTTGCCGGGCCCGTCGCCCGGGTCGCGGGCCAGGCTCCTGGCGAAGTCGAGCGCGATGCCGGCTTCCTTGCTGACAAGGCTGTGGGGGATCATCTGCGGGCGATGGCCAGGACGCACTCGCCCCAGCCGTCCTGGGTCTTCTCCTGCCAAGGCAGCCCCAGCACGAGCCAGCCGTATTCGCACCACCGTGGTCTCCGCTCCCCTCCGTGCACGGGCGCGCGGTGGAGTCCAGCGCATCCACTCATCCCCGGCGGCGGCCCCGCGTGGTGCGCCACTGGTTCGGCCGGCCACCGGGGTACTGCCGGGAGCGGGAGCGGGTCAACGCGCTGCCACTTTCCTGAGGTTTAGGCTTGTACCAGGAGGCCCTGCTTTCACGCGCGGAAACCGCCGCAGTCACCCGATCAAGACTCCCGTTCGATCGACG
>NZ_JBAMDC010000135.1:0-15873 GCF_036961605.1 Streptomyces sp. KLMMK | reverse complement strand
GGGCCATGCGGAGGCTGTTGCCGGCGCCGGTCCAGATGATGGCGGCGAGGATGGCCGCGAGCAGGGCGTCGGTCAGGGAGTCGAGGCCGCCGAGGCTGTCGCCGGAGGCGCCGATGCCGCCGGCGCGGGCGAGCAGCGGGAGGCCGACGAGGACGGCGACCGCGAGGGCGCGGCCGATCCAGGCGGCGGCGACCGTGCCGGTCATGGGCTTGCCGCTGATCTTCCAGACGACGGCGCGGAGCATGCGGCCGCCGTCGAGGGGGAGGCCGGGCAGCAGGTTGAAGGCCGCGACGAGGAGGTTGGAGATCATCAGGCCGGCGAGCAGGACGCCGGGGACGGTGCCGGGCTCGACGACGAGCATGCCGAGGTAGAAGAGGCCCGCGAGGACCAGGGAGAGGAGGGGGCCGACGAAAGCGAGGACGAATTCACGGCCGGGGGTCTCGGTCTCCTTCTCGATCTCGGAGACGCCGCCGAAGAACTGGAGCTGGATGCGCCGTACGGGGAGCTTGAAGCGCAGCGCGGCGACGGTGTGGGCGAGCTCGTGGACGAGGACGGAGGCGTAGAAGGCGACGGCGAAGAAGAGGGAGACCAGGTAGCGCGCGCGGCCCAGCTCGGGCAGGACGCGGTCGAGCTGGCCGCCGAAGACCCAGGTGATGAGGGCGGCGACGAGGAACCAGCTGGGGGCCACGTAGACGGGAACGCCGAAGGGGCGGCCCATGAGGATGCCGCCGCCGCTCTCGCGGGGGCGCTCGGGGCGGTCCCCGGGCTGCCGCCGGTCACCGGCGCCCCCGCCGCCGGACCTGCTCTGCCCGCTGTTGTCCACGGTGTCCCCTCGTCCGATGCGGCCCTCGCAGGCGACCGGCGGTCTCCCGATCATGCTGCGAAGGGGTCTGTGGTCGATGGTATGACGCCGGCTGTCGGTGGCGGGCCTTAGGGTTTTCTGTCATGGGTATGGACAGTGGGGCCCCAGCGGGGCGGGCCGGGGCCGGCGCGGGGCGCGGGCCTGCGCAGACGGGTACGGGAGCGGTGCGGCCGAAGGCCCTGTCCCCGTCGCGGGCGGGCGATTTCATGCAGTGCCCGCTGCTGTACCGGTTCCGGGTGATCGACAAGCTGCCGGAGAAGCCGAGCGCCGCGGCCACCCGCGGCACGGTGGTGCACGCGGTGCTGGAGCGGCTCTTCGACGCACCGGCGGCGGAGCGCACGGCGGCGCGGGCCAAGGGGCTGGTGCCGGGCGAGTGGGAGCGGCTGCTGGCCTCCCGCCCCGAGCTCGCGGAGCTCTTCCACGGCGAGGACGGCGCACACGACCCGCGGCTGCTGGCGAAATGGCTGGGGGACGCCGAGCGGCTGGTCGAGCGCTGGTTCACCCTTGAGGACCCCACGCGCCTGGAGCCCGCCGAGCGCGAGCTGTACGTGGAGACGGAGCTGGAGTCGGGCCCGCTGCTGCGCGGCTTCATCGACCGGGTGGACGTCGCGCCGTCGGGCGACGTGCGCATCGTGGACTACAAGACCGGCAAGGCCCCGGCCCCGCAGTTCCGCTCCGAGGCCCTCTTCCAGATGACGTTCTACGCACTGGTGCTCTGGAAGCTGCAGGGCAAGGTGCCGCGCCGGCTCCAGCTGGTCTACCTGGGCAGCGGGGACGTCCTCACCTACGACCCGGTGGAGGCGGAGCTGCGGGCGGTCGAGCGCAAGCTGCGGGCCCTGTGGGACGCGATCGTGCTGGCCACGGAGACCGGCGAGTGGCGGCCGCGGCCGACGAAGCTGTGCGGCTGGTGCGATCACCAGGCGGTCTGCCCGGAGTTCGGGGGCACTCCCCCGCCGTATCCGCTGCCCGTCGTGGCGCAGCGGGACGGCCGGGTGCCCGCCCAGGGGGCGGCTCAGGGCAGAATGGACCCGGTCTAGCGAAGGAGTTCCTGTGGCGATCCGCGTCCTACTGGTCGACGACCAGCCGCTGCTGCGCACCGGCTTCCGGATGATTCTCGAAGCGGAACAGGACCTCGCGGTGGTGGGCGAGGCGGGGGACGGTCTGCAGGCGCTGGATCAGGTGCGGGCGCTGCAGCCGGATGTGGTCCTGATGGACATCCGGATGCCCCGGATGGACGGCGTCGAGGCGACGCGCCAGATCACCGGCCCGGACCGCAACGGCCCGGCGAAGGTCCTGGTGCTGACCACCTTCGACCTCGACGAGTACGTGGTGGAGGCGCTTCGCGCGGGCGCGAGCGGCTTCCTGCTCAAGGACGCGCCGGCCAATGAGCTGGTCCAGGCGATCCGGGTGGTGGCAGGCGGCGAGGCGATGCTCGCGCCGAGCATCACCCGGCGGCTGCTGGACAAGTACGCGGGTCACCTGCCGTCGGGCGAGGAGCCCCTGCCGGACACGCTGAACACGCTGACCGACCGCGAGGTCGAGGTGCTGAAGCTGGTGGCGCGCGGCCTGTCGAACGCGGAGATCGCGGCGGACCTGTTCGTCAGCGAGACCACGGTGAAGACGCACGTGGGGCACGTCCTGACCAAGCTGGGCCTGCGCGACCGCGTCCAGGCCGCCGTGTACGCGTACGAGAGCGGTCTGGTCCGCCCCGGCGCCCAGTAGCCGCCGCGCCGGTCGTACGGCAAGTGCCCTCCTCCGGAGCTCCGGAGGAGGGCACTGTGCTGTGGGGACTGCCCGGGGTCAGCCCTTCGAGGCCTTGCTGATCTCCCAGAAGCGGAAGACGGTGGAGGCGTCGAGGGACCACTGGAGACCGGAGACCCGCTCGTTGGTCACGGCGTACTGCTTGCCCTGCCACAGCGGAAGGATCGGCACGTCCTGGGCGACCGTGTTCTGCACCTTGGCGTAGTCGCCGACGGTGGAGGGGCGGCTGCCGTTGGCGGCGGTGGCCAGGATGCGGCTGGTGATCTCCTTGGACTCGTAGTTGTTGGAGAGCACGTTGTCCTCGCCGAAGAACGGCGCGGTGAAGTTGTCCGGGTCCGGGTAGTCAGGAACCCAGCCCTTCACGTAGACGCCGTACCGGCCGGCGGCCACACCCTCCTCGTACTCCTTCAGCGGGACGGACTTCACGTCCGCCTCGAACAGGCCGCTCTTGTTGAGCTGCTGCGCGATCGCCTGGAACTCCGGGACGGTGCCCGGGCCGTAGCGGATCGGCGTGGCGTACAGCGTGAGCTTGACCTTGTCCTTGATGCCTGCGGAGTTCAGGGCGGCGGCGGCCTTGTCGGGCTGCGGCCGGTCCCCGTAGGTGTCGTAGAACGGGGTCTTGTGGCCGGTGATGCCGCTCGGGACGATCGAGTACAGCGGCTCGGCGGTGCGCTTGTAGACGTCGCGGACCAGGGCGCTGCGGTCGACCAGGTAGGCGATGGCCTTGCGCACGCCGACCTTGCCGACCACGGGGTCCTTGGTGTTGAACACCAGGTGCTGGACCTCGGCGCTGGTGCCCTCGACCACCTTGAGGTTGTGCTTGCCGGCGGACGCGTCGATGTCGGCGATGTCCTTCATGGCCAGACCACGGTAGGCGAGGTCGATGTCGCCCTTCTGGACGGCGTCCTTCAGCGCGACCTGCTCGCCGTGGAAGAACTTCATGGTCACGCCGCGGTTCTGGACGACCGCACCGCCCTTGTAGTTCTTGTTGACCGAGAACTTGGCCTGCTTCTCGTCGTACGAGTCCAGCTTGTAGACGCCGGAGCCGACCGCCTTGCCGTCGGTGCGGAGCTTGTCCAGGGGGTATTCCTGGTGGTCCACGATCGAGCCGGCACCCGAGGCGATCTTCTGCGGGAAGGTGGCGTCGGAGCGCTTGAGCTCGAAGACGACGTTCATCTTGTCCGGCGTCTTGATGCTCTTGATCGAGGACAGCAGGGACTTGGCGGGACCCTTGTCGTCGTTGATCTTCAAGGTGCGGTTGAAGGAGTGGGCGACGTCCTCGGAGGTGAGGTCGTGGCCGTTGCTGAACTTCAGCCCCTCCTTGAGGGTGCACTGGTAGACGGTGCTGCTCTCGTCCTTGAAGCTGCACTTCTCCGCGGCGTCCGGCTGAGGGATGGTGCTCCCCTTGGGGAAGCTCATCAGCGACTGGAAGACGTTGTTGAACAGCACCCAGGAGCCCGGGTCGTAACCGGATGCCGGGTCGGTGGACACGACCTCGTCGGACATCCCCATGACCACCGACTCACCGGTGCCGCCGGCGTTGCCGTCTTCCGAGCCGCACCCGGTGAGCAGGGCGGCGGCGAGCCCCGCACCGAGCGGGGCGGCAAGCCACTGGTCACGTTTCCTCACGTGCACGTTCCTCACAGTTTCCTTGTTCGTCTCTGAACAAATCGTGAACAGGTCGTCGGCAGAACCGGTCTGACGGCTGGGTGCCTCACACGCCGCGGGCCAGTTCCCACGGCTGCATTTCGGAGGCGGAGTTGAGCGCCCACTCGGCACCGGTGACGTTCCCCCGGGCCGCCACGTACTGCTTGCCCTGCCACAGCGGCAGCACCGGCACCTCCTCGGCGACGATGTCCTGTGCCTGCTGGAAGTACTTCGCGGCGGCCTCGCGCTGGGAGGCCTCGCGGGACTCGGGGATCAGCTCGTTGCTGATCTTGCTGTTGCGGTACGGCGAGCGGAGGAAGTTGTCCCTGCCGATGAAGGGGGCGACGAAGTTGTCGGGGTCCGGGAAGTCGGGGAACCAGCCCATGCCGTAGGCGGCGTACTTGCCGGCCGCGGCCTCGGGACGGAACTCCGACCACTTCACGCCCTGGAGCTTGACGTTGAACAGCCCGCTGCCGTTCAGCTGCTTCTGCAGGGCCTTGAAGGACTTCTCGGTCGTCTCACCGTAGTGGTCGGTGGTGTAGGTGAGGGTCAGCGGCACCGGGGTGCTCACATTGCCGGCCCGCAGGATGTTGCGGGCCTTCTCCGCGCTGGGGTCACCGTACTTGTTGGAGAAGGAGTTCTGGTGCCCGGTGATGCCCATGGGCACGAGCGAGTACAGCGGGTCGTTCGTGCGGCCGTAGGAGTCGCGGGCCAGCGCCGGGCGGTCGACGACCTGGGCCACGGCCTGGCGGACCGCCTTGCTCTTCACCGTCGGGTCGTCGGTGTTGAAGGCGAGGTAGCTGATCTCCTGGCCGGGGGCCTCGAGCAGGCGCACGTCCTTGCCGGCGTCCGTGCGCAGGCGGTTGACCTGCTCGGGCGACAGAGTGCGGTTCATGATGTCGATGTCGCCGGCCATGAGGGCCTTCTCCATCGCCGTGGCGTCGTCGTAGAAGCGCATCTCGACCTTGTCGTTCTGCAGCTGGACGACGCCCTGGTAGTCCTTGTTCTTGTTGAGCACGGCCTTGACGACGCGGCCGTCCTTCTCCTCGGTCTGCAGCGTGTACGGACCGGAGCCGACGACCTTGAAGCCGTTGCCGAGCTTGTTCTTGTCGTAGGACTCGGCGTCGACGATGGCGGCGGCCGGGGTCGCGATCTTCTGCGGGAACGTCGCGTCGGGCGACTTCAGCTGGAAGACGACCTCGAGCTCGCTCGGCGTCTCCACCCGGTCGATGTTGCTGAGCAGCGAGACCGGGCCGTTCTCGAAGTTGATGGCGCGGGCGCGGTCGATGGAGAACTTAACGTCCTCGGCGGTGAGCGCGTGGCCGTTGGAGAACTTCAGGCCGCTGCGCAGGGTGCAGCGGAACTGCTCGTTCTTGCGGTCGCCCCAGGTGCACTTGGAGGCGGCGTCGGCGACCGGGGCGGTGCCCGAGCGGGGCAGCCGCAGCAGTGTCTGGAAAGTGCTGTGGAGGACGTTCCAGGCGCCGATGTCGTACGCGGCGGCCGGATCGAAGGGCGCCGGGGCGTCCGTGGTCTCCTCGAACCGGTCGGTGGTACCGATGACGATGGCGCCGTTGCCCTTGCCGGCTCCGTCGCTCCCGCCGCAGGCGACGAGCACGGGGGCCAGCAGGGCTGCCGCGACGGGCAGCACCAACGTCTTGCGGTTCATTGTGTGGGGTTCTCCCTGTGGTGCGTTCGGTTCCCGGGACCCTACCGGTGACCGGTGCTCGGGCCCACGGGCAAGCCGTGAAGTTCTCGCGAAAAGATTAGTGCCGGGGGCCACTGCCGCCGGAACACGGAGAAGTTGACGCGATATCACGCGGTGATAACAAGGGAGGCGATTCGCGATATCCGGACGGCGGAACGATCCACGCACACGATCATCAATCCGGACACAAGGGTGCGCTTCAACCCTTGCGGGGGCGTCACCGGGTGACCGTTCCCGCACGCACCGCCGCCGGATGCGGTGACGAAGGTCACTCGGGCGACTTCCCGGCGGGCCGCGGGAATTAGGTCAGTGCATTCGTCACGGAAAACACTCGTTCCGGCGCCCAGAGTTCCTTGAACTTTCCCCGGGGCACGCTCAGTGCACGGGAGAGTGCATTCCCGTGATCAGTCCCCGGAGAAAACCGAGATCCACTTCTTCGAGGGAGCCCACGACGGTCCGCCCGGCGGCGGGCGGGATCGGGGCCACCGACGGCACCGCCACCACCCGGCAGCCGGCCGCCTCGCCGGCCGTCACCCCGGTCAGGGTGTCCTCCACGACCGCGCACCGGCCCGGCTCCGCCCCGAGCCGGGCGGCCGCCAGCAGGTACGGGTCGGGATGCGGCTTGGTGCGCTCCAGCTCGTCGCCCGCGACGGTCAGGGTGAAGTTCTCCGGGCCCAGCGACAGCAGCACGCGGTCGATGATCTCCCGGTGCGAGGCCGAGACCAGCGCGGTGGGGACCTTGTGCGCGGCGAGCTCGGCGAGGAGTCTGCGGGCGCCCGGCATCAGCGGCACGCCGCGCCCGATCATCTCGGAGAAACGCTTGTTCAGCAGGACGGACAGCTCCGTCACGGCGATCTTCGCGCCGGTGGCCCGGATGAGGAAGGAGGCGCTGCGCGTCATGGGGCCGCCGACGACGACCTCGCGCCACTCCTCCAGCAGCTGGTGGCCCAGCTCGGCGAAGACGGCGACTTCCACTTCCCACCAGAAGCCCTCGGTGTCGACGAGGGTGCCGTCCATGTCGAGCAGGACCGCCTGCAGGGCGGAACCTGCGGCCGCGCGGGGCGGGGCAGCGGGAATGCTGCTGGTCATCCGGGGCACACCTCCTGAGGGGACGAGAAGGCCGGCTCGCGCAGCCCCTCGCAGGGCCGTACGAACCGGCCTTCACCGGACCGACAAGTGTACGGCGGACGGTTGCGGACGTCTCTTCAATATCGGGGATTCGTCACATCGGGGGCCTCGCCCCGGCCCCCGTCACCACCGCCGGCCGCCGCCTCAGGCCTCGTCCTCGGGCCCCTCGGTCTCCTCCTCGGGCGCCGCCGCCTCGTCCTTGGGCTGCCGCTGCGGGCGGGTGCGCCCGCTGGTGGTGTCGCGCAGGTACGAGCCGTCGCCCTGCTGCGGGTCGCGGCGGCGCAGGTAGCGCTCGAACTCGCGGGCGATGGCCTCGCCCGAGGCCTCCGGCAGGTCCGCCGTGTCGCGCGCCTCCTCCAGGGACTGCACGTACTCGGCGACCTCGCTGTCCTCCGCGGCCAGCTGGTCGACGCCCAGCTGCCAGGCCCGCGCGTCCTCCGGCAGCTCGCCGAGCGGGATGCGCAGGTCGATCAGGTCCTCCAGGCGGTTCAGCAGCGCCAGGGTGGCCTTCGGGTTGGGCGGCTGGGAGACGTAGTGCGGGACGGCCGCCCACAGGCTCACCGCCGGGACGCCGGCGTGGGTGCAGGCCTCCTGGAGGATGCCGACGATCCCCGTCGGGCCCTCGTAGCGGGACTCCTCCAGGTCCATGGTCCGTGCGAGGTCCGGGTCGGAGGTGACGCCGCTGACCGGAACGGGCCGGGTGTGCGGGGTGTCCCCGAGCAGCGAGCCCAGGACGACCACCAGCTCCACGCCGAGCTCGTGGGCGAAGCCCAGGATCTCGTTGCAGAACGAGCGCCAGCGCATGCTGGGCTCGATGCCGCGCACCAGGACGAGGTCGCGCGGAGCGCCCTTGCCCTCGCCGCCGCCGGTGCGCACCACGGACAGCCTGGTCGTCGGCCACGTGATCTTGCGGACGCCGCCGTCGAGCCAGACGGTGGGGCGGTTGACCTGGAAGTCGTAGTAGTCCTCGGCGTCGAGCGCGCCGAAGACCTCGCCCTTCCACTCCCGGTCCAGGTGCGCGACCGCGCTGGAGGCGGCGTCCCCCGCGTCGTTCCAGCCCTCGAAGGCACAGATCATGACCGGGTCGATCAGCTCGGGTACCCCCTCAAGCTCGATCACCCAGCGCCTCCTTCTCTGCAATCTGTTCTGCAGTGCTTTTATTGCTGCTCTGTTGTGCGACCACAAGACTACGGCTTCCCCGCTGCCCGGTCGCAGCCCCTGTACGGGCTCTTCCTCAGCCCCTTGCTCCCCAGCCGGTCCGGTAGGCACGCCAGTCGTCCTCGGTGGCCGCGAAGTCGACGTAGAGCGCGAGCCCGAAGCGCCGGCGTTCCCGGTCCTCGCGGGTCAGTCCGAGCCGGGCGCCGCGCACGGCCGCCGCGGCCGTCTCGGCGTGACCGTGGTGGCCCATGTCGTCGGTGTGGTAGAAGGGCAGGCCCATGAGCAGGTCGGTGCCGGCGGGCGTGACCTGCAGGGCGAGTTCCGTCTGGCGCGCGACGTAACCGCCGTAGAGGCTCTCGATCGGCAGCGCGGTGTCGTAGGACATCATCGCGATCTGGTCGGTGCGGCGCGCGACCTGGCCGAAATAGCGCTGGGTCCACCACTTGGGGCTGCCCACGAAGTGCGCCGCGGCGTGCATCGCGGGCACCGGGTCGATCTGCTGGGCCGCGATCGACAGCACTCCCCCGGCGGACCGCACGGCCGGGTGCAGGGCGTCCAGCAGGGCGAGGAAGTGGCGGTCGCCGGTGCGCACGGGCTCGACGTCGAGGTGGACGCCTTCGAAGCCGGCCCGCATGACCTGCCGGGCGCTCTCGACCACGGCGGCCCGCGCGGGCGCCGAGTCCAGGCGCAGGCCGTTGCTGCCCTCGCCCGGGCGCACGAGCTTGTCGCCGAGCCACGCCTGGACGCGGATGCCGGGCAGTTCGCGGTGCAGGGAGCCGATCACCTTGCGCGCGTTCGCGTACGCGGTGGCGGGCAGGGTGCCGTCGTGCTCCAGCGGGCCCGCGTGGATGTAGAGGTCGCGCATGCCCGTGCCGTCGAGCCGGCGCTTGAGCGCGGCGAGGTCCGCCGGGCCGCGCCGTCCGTCGAGCCAGGCGTGGCCCAGCCACACGGCGTCCCGGCCGCGGGTGACGGCGTCCGCCGCGGGCGATCCGGCGTAGGAAGCCCGCAGGGCGCTGCCCGCGGCGACGACGGGCAGCAGCACCACCAGGGCCAGGGCGAGCGCCGCGCGCAGCGCCGTCTTCCGGCCGGGGCGCCACGCGCGCACCCTGGCCGCCAGGGACCGGCCGGCCTGCTTCTTCATCTCGTCCCCCTCGTTTTCTGTAGGGACGAGAAAAACAGCAGGTCAGTTGCGGTGTGGCCGAAAAGGAACGCCTCGGGGGAAGGACGACTGGCGTCCTTCCCCCGAGGCTGTGGCGCTACGGGCGGGTCAGCCCTTGTCGGCCAGCATGTCCTTCACGCGGGCGCGGACGTTCTCGTCGTCCAGGCCGCGGATGGTCAGGGTCGTGCGGCGACGCAGGACGTCGTCGACGGTCTCGGCCCACTCGTGGTCGCGGGCGTAGACGACCTGGGCCCAGATCTCCGGGCCGTCGGGGTGGATGCGCTCGCCGAGCTCGGGGTTCTCGTTGGCCAGGCGCGCGATGTCGAAGGACAGCGAGCCGTAGTGCGAGGCGAGGTGGCGGGCGGTCAGCGGGTCCATGCGGGCGCCGGGCTCGCGGTCGACGAGCAGGCGGTGGGCGACCGCGTTGGGGTTCGCGACACCGGGCAGCGGGGTGCGGCGGACCAGGCTGGAGATGGGCTCCATGTCCTCGGTCAGCGGGCTGCCGGGCACCTGGGCGAGCTTCTTCATGACCGTACGGCCGATGTGGCGGTAGGTGGTCCACTTGCCGCCGGCGACGGACAGCATGCCGCCCTTGCCCTCGGAGACGACCGTCTCGCGCTTGGCCTGGGAGACGTCGCCCGGGCCGCCGGGCAGCACGCGCAGACCGGCGAAGGCGTACGTCATCAGGTCGCGGTCGAGGTCCGCGTCCTGGATGGAGAACGCCGCCTCGTCGAGGATCTGCTGGATGTCCTCCTCCGTGGCGCGCACGTCCGCCGGGTCACCCTCGTACTGGGTGTCGGTGGTGCCCAGCAGCAGCTGGTCCTCCCACGGCAGGGCGAAGGTGATGCGGTACTTGTCGATCGGGGTGGCCATGGCGGCCTTCCACGGCGACTTGCGCTTCATCACGATGTGCGCGCCCTTGGAGAGGCGGATCGACGGCGCGGCGCCCTTGTCTTCCAGCTTGCGCAGGTGGTCCACCCACGGGCCGGTGGCGTTGAGGACGACGCGCGCGTCGATGCCGAACTCCGAACCGTCCATGCGGTCCTTGAGCTCCGCGCCGGTGACCTTGCCGTGCGTGAAGCGCAGGCCGGTCACCTCGGCGTGGTTGAGGACGACGGCACCGGACTCGACCGCCGCGCGGACCGTCATGACGGCCACACGGGAGTCGTTCATCTGGTGGTCGTAGTAGACCGCGACGGCCTTCAGGTTGTCCGTGCGCAGACCGGGGTTGTCGGCCTTGGCCTTGGCCGGGGAGATCACCTTGCCGACGCCGTCGCCGAAGGCGGACAGCGCCGAGTAGGCGAAGACACCGGCGCCGAGCTTGGCCGCGCCGACCGGGCCGCCCTTGTACACGGGCAGGTAGAAGGTGAGCGGGTTGACCAGGTGCGGGGCCACGTCCTTGGCCAGCACCCGGCGCTCGTGGTGGTTCTCCGCGACCAGCTTGACCGCGCCGGTCTGCAGGTAGCGCAGACCGCCGTGGACCAGCTTGGAGGAAGCGGAGGAGGTGGCGCCGGCGAAGTCGCCGGCGTCCACCATCGCGACCCGCAGACCGGACTGCGCAGCGTGCCAGGCCACCGAAGTGCCCAGGATGCCGCCACCGATCACCAGGAGGTCGTACGTCGCCTTGGACAGCCGTTCCCGGGTCTCGGCGCGGCCCGGGTTGGCGCCGGCAGCCGGGTGCGTTCCCAGGGTCGGAACGCTCTGCGGGGTTGTCATGATTACTCCTCGTCCTCGATCCAGCCCATGGTCCGCTCGACGGCCTTGAGCCAGTTCTTGTACTCGCGGTCACGCGTGTCCGCGTCCATGCGGGGGGTCCACTCGGCGGCCCGGCGCCAGTTGGCGCGCAGGGCGTCGGTGTCCGGCCAGAAGCCGACGGCGAGGCCGGCGGCGTAGGCAGCGCCGAGGCAGGTCGTCTCGGCGACCATCGGGCGCACGACCGGTGCGTCCAGGAAGTCCGAGAGGGTCTGCATCAGCAAGTTGTTGGAGGTCATGCCGCCGTCGACCTTGAGTGCGGTCAGCTCGACGCCCGAGTCCTTGGTCATGGCGTCGGTGATCTCGCGGGTCTGCCAGGCGGTGGCCTCGAGCACGGCGCGGGCGATGTGCGCCTTGGTGACGTAGCGGGTCAGGCCCGCGATGACACCGCGCGCGTCGGAGCGCCAGTAGGGGGCGAACAGGCCGGAGAAGGCCGGCACGAAGTAGGCGCCGCCGTTGTCCTCGACGGAGCTGGCGAGCGTCTCGATCTCGGCCGCGCTCTTGATCAGGCCCATCTGGTCGCGCATCCACTGCACGAGGGAGCCGGTGACGGCGATGGAGCCCTCGAGGGCGTAGACGGGCTTCTGGTCGCCGATGCGGTAGCCGACGGTGGTCAGCAGGCCGTTGTAGGAGTTGACGGGCTCGTCGCCGGTGTTCATCAGCATGAACGTGCCGGTGCCGTAGGTCGACTTGGCCTCGCCCTCGGAGAAGCAGGTCTGGCCGAAGAGGGCCGCCTGCTGGTCGCCGAGCGCGGAGGCGACGGGCACGCCGGCGAGGGCGCCGCCCTTGGCGGTGCCGTAGACCTCGGCGGAGGAGCGGATCTCCGGCAGCACGGCGGCCGGGATCTCCATCGACTCCAGGATGCGCTCGTCCCAGTCGAGGCTGCGGAGGTTCATCAGCATCGTGCGGGAGGCGTTGGTGACGTCGGTGACGTGCACGCCGCCGTCGGTGCCACCGGTGAGGTTCCAGATGACCCAGGAGTCCATGGTGCCGAAGAGGATGTCGCCGGCCTCGGCGCGCTCGCGCAGGCCCTCGACGTTGTCCAGCAGCCAGCGGACCTTCGGGCCGGAGAAGTACGAGGCCAGCGGCAGGCCCGTCTCACGGCGGAAGCGGTCCTGGCCGACGTTGCGGCCGAGCTCCTTGCACAGGGCGTCGGTGCGGGTGTCCTGCCAGACGATGGCGTTGTAGACCGGCTCGCCCGTGTTCTTGTCCCACAGCAGCGTGGTCTCGCGCTGGTTGGTGATGCCGATGGCCTTGACGTCGGCGGCGGTGATGCCCGCCTTCTCGACGGCGCCGGCGACGACTTCCTGGACGTTGGTCCAGATCTCCGTGGCGTCGTGCTCGACCCAGCCCGGCTTCGGGAAGATCTGCTCGTGCTCCTTCTGGTCGACGGAGACGATGCGTCCGTCGCGGTCGAAGACGATGCAGCGGGAGGAGGTGGTGCCCTGGTCGATCGCCGCGATGAACGGGCCCTGGCTGTGCGCGTCGGTCATGGTGTCTCTAACTCCTGAGGTCTGAAGGTCTCGGCGGGGGATCAGAACGCGATCTTGTGGATGCCTGCGGCCAGGGCGGCGCCGATGAGCGGGCCGACCACCGGGACCCAGGCGTAGCCCCAGTCGGAGCCGCCCTTGTTGGGCAGCGGCAGCAGGGCGTGCACGATGCGCGGGCCCAGGTCGCGGGCGGGGTTGATGGCGTAACCGGTCGGGCCGCCGAGCGAGAGGCCGATGCCGACGACGACGAGGGCGACCATCAGGGTGCCCGTGCCGCTCGTGGCCAGGCCCTTGGTCAGACCCATGGTGAGGATGAAGAGCACCAGCGCGGCGGTACCGATGATCTCGGTGACGAGGTTCTGCACCGCGTTGCGGATCTCGGGGCCGGTGGAGAAGATGCCGAGCACCGGGCCGGCCTGGGGCGTCGCGGTCTGGTCGACCATGCCCTCGGCGGGGTTGAGGCTCGCGACGAGCTCCGGGTCCGTCAGATGGGCCTTGAACTGGCCGTAGTAGGCGAACCAGACCAGCGTCGCGCCGATCATCGCGCCGAGCATCTGGGAGCCGATGTAGAGCGGAACGTCCTTCCACTCGGTCGCGCCGTCGATGGCGAGGCCGAGGGTGACGGCCGGGTTGAGGTGCGCGCCGGACTTGGTGCCGATGTACGCACCGGCCAGGACGGCGAAGCCCCAGCCGAACGTGATGGCGAGCCAGCCCGCGTTCTGTGCCTTCGAACGCTTCAGGGTGACGGCGGCGCACACGCCGCCGCCGAGCAGGATCAACACTGCGGTACCGATGAGCTCACCGGTGAAGATGTCGGAGCTGGACACCCGCGACTCCTTTGTCCTTCGTCCAGGGGAAGGCGAACCCCGGGTCCCTCCGGTGGTCCGCAGCTCTCCGATGGAGAGCTTCGATCGGCCCGCGGCAGTGTCCACCATAGCGAATATTGTCGTTAGGTGTTCGACAATGCCGACCGATGAACGGCAGTTTTCTGCACTGTAAGAACTGCGTCAAGAGTCCTGTGACCGAAAACTCTCCGCCGGAGTGGCTGAAAATCGCCGTTGCGGACACTCGGGGTTACCGACTGGTAGTGCCCGGTAGTCGCCACCGGGCACACCAAAGGGCCGGACCTCAGAAGCGGCCCGCGCCCAGGTCGCGGGAGACGGCGCGCGCACAGTCCCGGACGGCGGCGATCAGCTGCGCCCGAAGGTCCCCGCCCTCGCAGAACCGCTCCACCGCACCGGTGATCCCGACGGCGCCCACCGGCATCCGGTGCCGGTCGTGGATCGGGGCGGCGACGGAGGCCACGCCCTCCCAGGTCTCCTCGACGTCCGCGGCCCAGCCGCGGGCCCGGGTCAGGTCCAGCACGCCCTCCAGATCGGGCAGCGCGGTGACGGTCCGCGCCGTGAACGCCTCGCGCTCGGCCTCCAGCAGCTGGCTGTGCGCCACGGGGTCGTAGGCGCACAGCACCTTCCCGAGGGCCGTGCTGTGCAGCGGCTGCATCGCGCCGACCTCCAGCACTTGACGGCTGTCGTCCGGCCGGAAGACGTGGTGGACGATGAGCACCCCCTGCTGGTGCAGGACGCCGAGGTAGACGCTCTCCCCGCTGGAGCGTGCCAGGTCGTCCGCCCACAGCAGGGCGCGGGCGCGCAGCTCGTGCACGTCCAGGTAGCTGTTGCCCAGCCGCAGCAGCTCGGCGCCGAGCTGGTAGCGCCCCGACGCGGGGTCCTGCTCGACGAAGCCCTCCTGCTGCAGGGTGCGCAGAATGCCGTGTGCCGTGCCCTTGGCCAGCCCCAGCGCGGAGGCCACATCGGACAGACCCAGCCGTCGTTCGCCCCCCGCGAGCAGCCGTAGCATCGCTGCCGCCCGTTCGAGCGACTGGATGGTCCGTGCCATCGCTCAACCTCCTCCGAAATGCCCGTTCGGCATTGCTGAACACTATCGGCCGATGCCGACCGGGAGATAGCTGACCGGCGGCGGAACCATGATCGCCGAGAGTCTCCGGCCGCCGCGCCCGGCCCCTCGGGCCGCGTATCCATCGCGTATCCGAGGTGTGGGACACCCGCCCGAATTCCGCTTCCGGCGGTTACGCTGACGGCGTGCGTCTTCTTCCGGAGGACGCAAAGCCGACAGCCGTCGCAACCCCGGGAGCACTTCCATGGCCTCGTTCACGCCATCGACCGCAAGCACCGCCCGAGCCTCCGAACTGCGGGAGGCGCTCGCCTCCCGGGTCGTGGTGGCCGACGGGGCCATGGGCACGATGCTCCAGGCGCAGGACCCCAGCATGGAGGACTTCGAGCAGCTGGAGGGCTGCAACGAGGTCCTGAACGTGACCCGCCCCGACATCGTCCGCTCCGTCCACGAGGCCTACTTCTCCGTCGGCGTGGACTGCGTGGAGACCAACACCTTCGGCGCCAACCTGGCGGCGCTGGGCGAGTACGACATCCCCGAGCGGATCTTCGAGCTCTCCGAGGCCGGCGCCCGCGTCGCCCGCGAGACCGCCGACGACTTCACCGCCCGCGACGGCCGCACCCGCTGGGTGCTGGGCTCGGTCGGCCCGGGCACGAAGCTGCCGACGCTCGGCCACGCCCCCTACACCGCCCTGCGCGACGCCTACCAGCAGAATGTCGAGGGCCTCGTCACGGGCGGGGCCGACGCGGTCCTGGTGGAGACCACCCAGGACCTGCTCCAGACCAAGGCCTCGGTCATCGGCGCCCGCCGTGCCCTGGAGGCCCTGGGCGCCGACCTGCCCCTGCTCGTCCAGGTCACGGTGGAGACCACCGGCACGATGCTGCTGGGTTCGGAGATCGGGGCGGCGCTGACGGCCCTGGAGCCGCTGGGCATCGACATGATCGGCCTCAACTGCGCAACCGGCCCGGCCGAGATGAGCGAGCACCTGCGCTATCTCTCCCGGCACGCCCGTACGCGCGTCTCCGCCATGCCCAACGCCGGCCTCCCCGTCCTGGGCAGGGACGGCGCGCACTACCCGCTGACCCCGGCCGAGCTGGCGGACGCCCACGAGACCTTCGTACGCGAGTACGGGCTCTCGCTGGTCGGCGGCTGCTGCGGCACGACCCCCGAGCACCTGCGACAGGTCGTCGAGCGCGTCCGCGACATGCAGCCCACGGAGCGGCAGCCGCGCCCCGAGCCGGGCGCCGCGTCCCTCTACCAGACCGTCCCCTTCCGGCAGGACACCTCCTACCTCGCGATCGGC
>NZ_JBAMDC010000134.1:0-16090 GCF_036961605.1 Streptomyces sp. KLMMK | reverse complement strand
CCAGGGTGACGAGGACGGCCCCCGCGTCCGAGGCTGCGACCGCCGCGAGGCCCGCCCGGAGCGACGAGCCCATGCCGTCCGGCCAGTCGGGGTTGTCCACCAAGGTGCAGTGGGTGAGGCCGGCGTGTACGCGCACGTCCGCGGCCGCCGCGCCCAGCACCACGTACACCGGCGCGCAGCCGCCCTCGTGCAGGGCCCGCGCCGCGTGCTCCACGAGCGGGCGGCCGTGCAGGCCGAGCAGGGCCTTGGGGTGCCCGCCCAGACGCCGTCCGCCGCCCGCGGCGAGCAGCAGGCCGGCGACCGGGGGTGAGGTGGCTGTCATGGCCCCTGCATACCGCATCGCTGACGGCGGTGCGAGGGGCGACCTCCCATCACCCGTGCGTGCGACCTCCGGACTTCATTTCGCTGTGCGTATGGCGCTCTGTACGGAAAGTGGCGTTAACTGATCCGCGCGAGCGCATGGGAGGGGGAGTGCCGTGGCTGAAGGCGCCGTAGTGGCCGGAGATCCTAGGGTGAGCGAGCTGCGGGAAGCGGTCTCCCGGCTCCGCCGGGCGCTCGCGGGCCACCCCGCGCCGTTACCCGACCGCGACGCGGCGGAGGACGAGCTGGCGGCGCTCGACGCGATGGCCCGTGCCGGCGACCCGGAAATCTCGCGCCTGCGGCGCTCGCTGCTGCTGGTCGCAGGGGCGGTGGGCTCGGTGAGCGCCCTGTCGCCGACGCTGTCGGACCTCAAAGAAGCGGTGGACAGCTTCGCCCCGCCCCCACCGGACGCCGGCGTCCCTCCGCCGCGAGGCGGAGCGTAGCGCTTCGACGGCGGTGGGGCCGAGCATGACGCTCGACCGCAGCGTTCCCTTCCGGCCGGGCCGTTCCGGTACCGGGTGCGGCGTTCTCTTTCCGCTGCAGCGATGCTCAGCTACAACCGGCCGTTCCGGCGGTGCCGGGCTCGCCGTAGGCGTGGCACCGCCGGGCTGCGCCGTTGCGGCGGCGGGGACGGGCGGCGCCCGGAGCGGGCTGCCGCTTCCGGTGCCCGCGCGGCACCGCGCTTCCTTCCGCCGCGACGGCGCTCAGCCGCCCGCAGGCGCCCCGCCGGGCACGCGGATCAAGCGAGCCCGGCGCTCGCTCCGGCGAGGTCCGTCGACAGGGCCGCCGCGACCTCCTTCAGGAGGGGGACGATGCGCTCCGTCGCGGCGTCCGTGACGCGGCCCGCCGGGCCGGAGATGGAGATGGCCGCCGCCGTGGGCGAGTCCGGCACCGGCACCGCCAGGCACCGCACGCCGATCTCCTGCTCGTTGTCGTCCACGGCGAAGCCGTTCTCGCGGACGCGCCCGAGCGCCTCCAGGAAGCCCTCGGGCGTGGTGATGGTCTTCTCGGTGGCGGCCGGCATCCCCGTGCGGGCGAGGATGGAGCGCACCTCCTCGTCGGGGCTCTGCGCCAGCAGGGCCTTGCCCACGCCGGTGGTGTGCGGCAGCACGCGCCGCCCGACCTCGGTGAACATCCGCACGGAGTGCCGCGAGGGCACCTGCGCCACGTAGACGACCTCGTCGCCGTCGAGCAGCGCCATGTTCGCCGTCTCGCCGGTCTCCTCGACGAGCCGCGCCAGGTGGGGGCGCGCCCACGTGCCGAGGAGGCGGGAGGCGCTCTCGCCGAGGCGGATGAGCCGCGGCCCGAGCGCGTACCGCCGGTTCGGCTGCTGGCGGACGTATCCGCAGGCCACCAGCGTGCGCATCAGCCGGTGGATGGTCGGCAGCGGCAGCCCGCTGCTCGTGGCCAGCTCGCTCAGCCCGACCTCGCCGCCCGCGTCGGCCATCCGCTCCAGCAGGTCGAAGGCGCGCTCCAGGGACTGGACGCCTCCGCTGGGGGCGGGGGTGCGGGGCTCGGCGGACGGGGGCACGGCGGATCCTTTCGGGTACGGGGTGGGAGCAGCCTACCGGGCTCGCGCGGCCCCCCTCCGCCCCCGGAGGTCTTGACGGGTGAGGGGAGCGACAGAAGACTGCCCCCACCGTCGTTCAACAGAACGTTGAATTTCCGGGAGGGGACGTGGCCGGCGTGTCCACGGAGGACCTGGTGCTGCGCTCGACGCGCGTCGTCACGCCGGAGGGCACCCGCCCGGCCTCGGTCGCCGTCACCGGCGGCACGATCACCGCGGTCCGCCCGTACGAGGCGGAGCCGCCCCCGGGGGCCGCCGTGGCGGACCTGGGCGACGACGCCCTGCTCCCCGGACTCGTGGACACCCACGTGCACGTGAACGACCCGGGCCGCACCGCCTGGGAGGGCTTCCGGCCGGCCACGCGCGCCGCCGCGGCCGGCGGCGTCACCACGCTCCTCGACATGCCGCTCAACAGCATCCCGCCCACCACCACCGTCGCCCACCTGCGGGTGAAGCAGGGCGTGGCACGCCCCGCCGCCCACGTGGACGTCGGCTTCTGGGGCGGCGCCGTACCGGGGAACAGGGGCGACCTACGCCCCCTGCACGACGCGGGCGTCTTCGGCTTCAAGGCGTTCCTGTCGCCGTCGGGCGTCGAGGAGTTCCCCGCCCTCGGCCCCGGCGACCTGGAGGCGGTCGCGGGGCGCGTCGCCGAGCTGGACGGCCTGCTGATCGTGCACGCCGAGGACCCCGCCCACCTGGAGCGCGCCCCGCAGCGCGGCGGCCCGCGCTACGCCGACTTCCTCGCCTCCCGCCCCCGCGCCGCCGAGAACGAGGCCGTCGCCCGTCTCGTCGCCGTCTCCCGGCGCCTGGGCACCCGCGTGCACGTCCTGCACCTGTCGTCCTCCGACGCCCTCCCGGTGATCGCCGCGGCGAAGGCGGAGGGCCTGGCGGTCACCGCCGAGACCTGCCCGCACTTCCTGACGCTGACGGCCGAGGAAGTCCCGGACGGGGCCACCGAGTTCAAGTGCTGCCCGCCCATACGGGAGGCCGCCAACCAGGACGCCCTGTGGGCGGCCCTGGCCGACGGGACGATCGACTGCGTCGTCTCCGACCACTCGCCCTGCACCGCCGACCTCAAGGTCCCCGACTTCGGCACCGCCTGGGGCGGCATCGCGTCCCTGCAGCTCGGCCTCCCCGCCGTCTGGACCGCCGCCCGCCGCCGCGGGCACACCCTCGGCGACGTCGCCCGCTGGATGTCCACCGGGCCCGCGGCCCTCGCCGGCCTGCACCGCAAGGGAGCCGTGGAGCCGGGCCGCGACGCGGACTTCGCCGTCCTCGCCCCCGAGGCCTCCTTCACGGTCGACCCGGGCGCACTCCACCACCGCAACCGCGTCACCGCCTACGCCGGGAAGACCCTCCACGGCGTCGTGCGGTCCACCTGGCTGCGCGGCCGCAGGATCGCCTGCGACGGCGCCCTCGCCGAGCAGCCCGCCGGCCTCCTCCTCGAAAGGCAGCGCAGCGCATGACGAGCACACCGGACGGCAGCCCCGGCATACCCTCCTTCGCGGGCGGCGCCGCACCGTACGCGGGCGGGGACCCGTACGCCGACTACCGCGCCGCGGACCTCCCCTTCACCGCCCTGCCCGACCTCGCCGACCGCCGCCTCGGGGCGGGCGTCGTCGCCGCCAGCGACGAGTTCTTCGCCGACCGCGAGAACCTCCTCACCCCCGCCCCCGCGCACTTCGACCCCGCCCTCTTCGGCCACAAGGGCAAGGTCATGGACGGCTGGGAGACCCGCCGCAGGCGCGGGCCGGACGCCGGCCGGCCGCACCCCGCGGACGACGACCACGACTGGGCGCTGATCCGCCTCGGCGCGCCCGGCGTGATCCGCGGCCTCGTCGTCGACACCGCCCACTTCCGCGGCAACCACCCGCAGGCCGTCTCCGTCGAGGCCGCCCGCCTCCCGGGCACGCCCTCGCCCGGCGAACTCCTCGCCGACGACGTCAAGTGGACGGTCCTCGTGCCGCGTACGCCCGTCGGCGGCCACGCGGCCAACGGCTTCGCCGTCCGCTCCGGGGAACGCTTCACCCACCTGAGGCTGTGCCAGTACCCCGACGGCGGCATCGCCCGGCTGCGGGTGCACGGCGAGGTGCGCCCCGACCCGGCCTGGCTCGCCGCCCTCGGCACCTTCGACCTCGCCGCGCTGGAGAACGGCGGGCGCCCCGAGGGCGCCTCGGACCACTTCTACTCCTCCCCGCTCAACACCGTCCTGCCGGGCCGCTCGCGGAAGATGGACGACGGCTGGGAGACGCGCCGCCGCCGCGACCGGGGACACGACTGGGTCCGCTACCGCCTCACCGGGCAGGCCGTGCTGCGCGCCGTCGAGATCGACACCGGCTGCTACAAGGGCAACGCCCCGGGCTGGGCGGAGGTCTCCGTCCTCGACGCGGCCTCCGGCGCCGGCCCGGCCGGCGGCTCCGCCGGCTGGACGGTGGTCGTGCCCCGCACCCGCCTCCAGCCCGACGCGGTGCACCGGTTCCCCCTGAACGGCGCCCCGGTGGCGACCCACGTGCGCGTGGACATCCACCCGGACGGGGGCGTGGCACGCCTGCGCGTCCACGGCTCGCTGACGGAGGCGGGCGAGAGGGGCCTGCACGGGGAGGGCCTCACAGCGGACGGCTCATGAACAGGGCCGTCTCGCCCTCCGAGGCCGTGCCCAGGTAGAGGGACGTGTCCAGCCCGCACAGGGCGAACCCCATGCGGCGGTAGGCCCGTACGGCCGGCGCGTTGACGTTCGTGACCTCCAGCCAGGCGGTGCGGGCGCCCCGTTCCCGGCCGTGGGCCAGCGCGTGCTCCATGAGGCCGGGGCCGATGCCGCGGCCGCGGTGGCCGGGCGCCACCCTGATGTCGGCGACCACCAGCCGGTCGTTCCACGCCGAGTGGGTGAGGGTGACGGCACCGCACAGGGCGTCCCCGTCGAGGGCGACGATGACGTGGGCCTCCTCGTCGCCGCCTTCTTCGTCCTCGTCCGGGTAGACCTTGCGCAGGGGCGGGTCGACGGGCGCCTCGCGCAGCCGGAACCCCTCGCCGGACGCGCTGACTTCGAGGACGGTGTGCGTCGTGAAGGAGTTGTCGATCGCCTCGGCCGCGGCGTGCTCGCCGGGGCGGGCGGGGCGGTAGACGACGGCTGCGGGCTCTGCGGCTACGGGCATGGTTTCACCGTACAGCGAGTCCGTCCCAGAACATCAACTCGTAGGCCTGGAGCAGCCGTCCGTAGCGGTGGGCCAGCGGTTCGGACAGCCGCCCGCCCGCCAGAGCGGCCTCCACGGCCTCGACGGACCGCTCCTCCACCTCGGGCGCGGGCCCGGCGAAGAAGTCGAAGAAGCCGCACGCGGGGTTGTCGAAGCCGTAGTGCTCGCGCAGGGCCGCCCCGACGGTGGCGCAGTATCCGCCCCACGCCGCGAAGTTGGCGGTCAGGGCGACCGCCGCGTCCACGGGCTCGGCGTTGAGCGCGAGCCAGGCGACGTACGACGGGTAGGCCTGGCAGCCCGGGCGCGGCTCGTGGGCGCGGACGGCCTCCTCGTCCAGCCCGCACGCGAGCACCAGCGGCCCCAGCAGCGGCAGGGCCAGGTCCTCCCCCTGGGCGAGGGCCTCGAAGAACCGGGCCGCGGCCGGATCCCCGGCCGCGCGCCCGGCGAGGTGGGCGAAGCTGCGCCGGTCGGCGGCGATGACGTGGTGCTGCTCCAGGGCGAACGCGGCGATCACCTCGCGCGGGGCCTCACCGGCGGCGATCAGCGGGACGAGCCGGTTGGCGCCCTCTGCGGGGGCGAGCCCCCGCACCGCGTCCGCCAGTACTTCCTGGGCCGTACGGGTCATCGCTCCGCCTTCCTGTCCCGGGACGGTCCGCGTGCTGCTCCCGCGATCGTAGTCCCGGGGCATGCCGTTCGCGGGCGGCACGCGGGCCGCCTCACCCGGGCGGGAGGGGGCCGCTCCGGGAGGGCTGCCCGGCCCCGGCCTCACCCTCCGGCGCGGAGCCTCACCCTCCGGCGAGGAAGAAGAGGAGGAAGAGGAAGGCGGCGAAGAAGTGGACGGCCACGAGGTAGATGACGACCCGGACGGTCATCCCCAGGGGGGCCCGGTCCTCCTCGTCCATGCGCTTGCCGGCGGTGTGCGCGGATGCGTCGTTCACGGCGTCGTTCACGGCATGTCCCTCCGAGTGGGCGCGGCGCCGCCGAGGCACAGCTCGGTCGCGCCGCTCTGCAGCAGTGTGTGCATGAACAGCAGGTCGGCCCCGCCGCGCGACGCGGCGGCGATGCGGTGCGGGGTGAGCGAGTCGAAGTGGGCGGCGTCGCCCGGGTCCAGGAGGTGGGTGCTCCCGCCCAGGGTGAGGCGCAGCCGCCCGCTCGTGACGTACAGCCACTCCTCGCCCGGATGGACGCGCACCAGCTCCGCCTGGCCGCCCGCCTCCGGTGGCACGTGCAGGCGCAGGGCCTGCATGGCGCGGCCGGAGCCGCCGGCCCGCCAGTACGTCCAGCCCCCGGCCCGCTGCGGCTCCATGTGGCCGGCGCGCACGATGGGATCGCGCTCCGGCGCCGCCTCGCCCAGCAGGTCGGATACCGTGGTTCCGTAGGTGCGGGCCAGGGCCAGCAGCATCGGCAGCGACGGCGTCCGCCGGCCGGTCTCCAGCCGGGAGAGGTGGGCGGGGGAGAGGCCGACGCGGGCGGCGGCGGCCTCCAGCGTCAGCCCACTGCGGGTGCGCAGGTCACGCAGGCGCGGGGCCATGGTGGGCAGGTCGGCCGCGGGCTCGTCGGGCAGCGGTGTCATGCTTCCGGTATAGGACCGTTCCTGCCTTAAAGGCAAAAGTTTTGCCTCTGAGGCAAAGGCTCTGAGGCAGCGGCACTGAGGCAAAGATTCCGCCCAGCCGGACAGCGCCTCCGGTTAACTCCTGGAAAACAGTCGGCGTTGTCGTTGACATGACAACAGCTACGCGCGTCATGCTGGCCTCATGAAGGCAACCCCCCATCGCACCCTGCGCTCTTCGCGCTTCGCCCGCACGGCCGTCCTCGCCGCACTGGCCTCGGCCCTGTTCGCCGGCGGCCCGGCCGTCGCCGCGCCGCTCGCCGCCCCGGCGGCCCCCGTGGCCGCCACCGCTCCGGCGCCGGCCGCCATGAAGATCACCGGCGACATCTGCAAGTCGGACCTGCCCTCCCAGGCCCACGACACGCTGCGCCTGATCGACGCGGGCGGCCCGTTCCCGTACCCCAAGGACGGCACGGTCTTCTCCAACCGCGAGAACGTGCTGCCCAAGCACGCCTCGGGCTACTACCACGAGTACACGGTCAAGACCCCCGGCTCGCCCGACCGCGGTGCCCGGCGCATCGTCACCGGCCAGGGCAACCACGAGGACTACTACACCGGCGACCACTACAGGACGTTCGACCTGATCGACTTCAGCTGCTGATCGGTCGTCACCTCAGCTCCATCCGAGCGGATTCCGCTCACCCGCCGTCTCCTCACGCTCGGAAGCGGGTTGGTCCGGTCACCGGGCAGCCGACCGACGTGTGAGGAGACACCGGCCCTTGTCCAGAACCCGGCCCGCGGGGTGCCGAGCCCGGCTCGGCACCCTCGCTCTCGCCTCCGTGGCCACCGCCTGCCTCGCCCTCGCCCCGGAACAGCCGCCCGCCGCGCCGCGCGCACCCGGTGTCCCCGACCTCGGGCCGGGGGTCCACGTCTTCGACCCGGCCATGCCCCGGCAGCGGATCCAGCGCACGCTGGACGAGGTCTTCCGGCGGCAGGAGCGCGCCCAGTTCGGCCCCGGCCGCGAGGCGCTGCTGTTCAAGCCGGGCACCTACGACGTGGACGTCAACGTCGGCTTCTACACACAGGTGGCGGGCCTGGGACTGCGGCCCGACGACGTCACGGTCAGGGGCGCGGTGCACGCCGAGGCCGACTGGTTCAAGGGCAACGCGACGCAGAACTTCTGGCGCGCCGCCGAGAACCTCTCCGTCACCCCCGCCTCCGGCGCCGACCGCTGGGCCGTCTCCCAGGCCGCCCCGTACCGCCGCATGCACCTGCGCGGTGACCTCCGCCTGGACGACGGCGGCTGGTCGAGCGGCGGGTTCACCGCCGACTCCCTGATCGACGGGCGGGTGCTCTCGGGCACCCAGCAGCAGTGGCTCACGCGCAACAGCGAGCTCCGCGGCGGCTGGTCCGGCGCCACCTGGAACATGGTGTTCGCCGGGGTGCGGGGCGCCCCGCCGACGACCTTCCCCGACCCGCCCCGCACCAGCGTCGGGCGCACCCCCGTCGTCCGCGAGAAGCCCTTCCTGCACATCGACCGGTCGGGCGCCTACCGGGTCTTCGTCCCCGCCCTGCGCCGGGCAGCCCGGGGCACCACGTGGTCCGGCGGGGCGGCCGGGCCCGGCGCCTCCCGCCCGCTCGGCCGCTTCTTCGTCGTCCGGCCGGGCACCCGCGCCGCCCGGATCAACGAGGCGCTCGCGCGGGGCAAGGACCTCCTGATCACGCCCGGCGTCCACCACCTCGACCGGCCCCTGCGCGTCACCCGTCCCGGCACCGTCGTCCTCGGCCTGGGGCTCGCCACGCTCGTCCCCGACCGGGGCACCGCCGCCCTGACCGTCGCCGACGTCGACGGCGTCCGCCTCGCGGGCCTGCTCGTCGACGCGGGGCGCGCGGCCTCGCCGGTGCTGATGGAGATCGGCCCGCCCGGCGCCCGCCGCCGCCACGCCGCCGACCCCGTCTCGCTGCACGACGTCTTCTTCCGCATCGGCGGCGCCGGCCCCGGACGGGCCGTCAGGAGCCTGGCGGTGCACAGCCCGGACGTGATCGGCGACAACCTGTGGCTGTGGCGCGCCGACCACGGCCGCGGCGTCGGATGGACCGTCAACACCGCCGCCGAGGGGCTGGTCGTCGACGGAGCGGACGTCACGATGTACGGCCTGTTCGTGGAGCACTACCAGCGGCACCAGACGCTGTGGAACGGCGAGGGAGGCCGCACGTACTTCTTCCAGAACGAGCTGCCCTACGACCCTCCCGGCCGCGCCGCCTGGAGCGACGGCCGGCGCACGGGCTACCCCGCCTACCGGGTCGCCCCCTCCGTGACCCGCCACGAGGCCTGGGGCCTGGGCAGCTACTGCCACTTCACGACCGCGCCCGGGCTCGCCGCCGACCGCGCCTTCGCGGCGCCCCGCAGGCCCGGCGTGCGCCTGCACAGCCTCGTGGCCGTCTCGCTCGACGGCGGCTGCACACTGCGTCACGTCGTCAACGACTCCGGAGGACCGGCCGGCGCCGCGGCCCGGGTCGCCACCCTCCCCTCCTGGCCGGAAGGCGAACAGCTGTCCGGAAAGCGCCCTTGAGTCGATCACTCTCCGCAATTCATGATGATCTTCCGGAGCGAGGGGGGACGCCATGGGCGCGGCCGAAGCAAGGACGATCGTCGATCTGGAGGCCATGGGGGAGGAGTTCGCCCGGCATCCGCACCGGGTCTACGCCGCCCTGCGCGAGCAGGGCCCCGTGCACCGCGTGCGCATGCCGGAGGGCGCCGAGGCCTGGCTCGTCCTCGGCTACGACGAGGTGCGCGCCGCGCTCAACGACCCGCGGCTGACGAAGGACTGGGCGAAGGCCGCCTCGGACATCAGCCTGATCCGGGCCTCCGCCGGGCCGAACATGCTGGTGCTGGACGCGCCGGACCACACCCGGCTGCGCAAGCTCGTCGCCAAGGAGTTCACGCCGCGGCGCGTCGGGGAAATGGCGCCCCGCGTACAGCGGATGACCGACGAGCTGCTCGACGCCATGCTGACGGCGCCCGGCCGCCGCGCCGACCTGGTGGAGGCCCTGTCCTTCCCCCTGCCCATGGGCGTCATCTGCGACCTCCTCGGCGTGCCCGACCTCGACCGCGAGGCCTTCCGCCACTGGTCGAACGTCAGCGTCGGCGCGGGCCCGGCCGAGGAGAAGATCACCGTCTCCCGCGAGGTCACCGCCTATCTGAACGGGCTCATCGCCGCCAAGCGCCGGGATCCCGGCGACGACCTGATGAGCGCCCTGATCAGCACCGCGGACGAGGACGGCGACCGGCTCTCGCCCGAGGAGCTCCTCGGCACGGCGTGGCTCCTCCTCGTGGCCGGCCACGAGACCACGGTCAACCTGATCTCGAACGGCGTCCTCGCCCTCCTGCAGCACCCCGGCCAGCTGGCCGCCCTGCGCGCCGACCCCGGCCTGCTGGACAACGCCGTCGAGGAGATGCTGCGCTACGACGGGCCGCTGGAGACCCCCACGTACCGCTTCACCACCGCACCCCTGGAGATCGGCGGCACGCTCATACCCGGCGGGGGCGAGCTCGTGCTGCCCGTGCTGGCCGACGCCGACCGCGATCCGGCGCGCTTCCCGGACGCCGCGCGGTTCGATGTCCGCCGCGACGCCCGCGGCCACGTGGCCTTCGGCCACGGCATCCACTACTGCCTGGGCGCCCCGCTGGCCCGCCTGGAGGCCCGGGCCGCCATCGGCTCCCTGCTGGAGCGCTGCCCGGATCTCGCCCTGGACGCCCACCCGGACTCCCTCACCTGGCGCGAGGGCCTCCTCATCAGGGGCCCGCACCGGCTGCCCGTCCGCTTCTGAGGGTGCCCGGCCGCCCTCCGGCCTCAGGCGGGCGGCGGGTGCCCCAGCTCGTCGCGGGCGCGCTCCAGTTCGGCGCGGGCCCGCTGCCGGGCGATAGGGCTCGCCCCCGGCTGGTGCCTCAGGAAGGACTCCACGAAGCCTGCGCGCCGCGCGGGCGGGTAGCGCTGCTCGGCCAGGAACGGCAGGTCGTTGCCGACCATGCTGCGGGCGACGAGCAGCGGGGTGTCGCTGTGCAGCGGGCGGAAGTCGGGGTTGTGCAGCCCCGGCCCCGGGTGCCCGGGGAAGAACTCGCCGAGCATCATCCCCTCCGCCACGAACTCCGGCTTGAGCCGGTCGTGGACGCGGACCACGGTCGCGGCCGCCACCCCGGGCAGGACCAGGACTATGGTCTTGTCGATGGTGTGCTGCCCGCTGTGCGGCTCCATGGCCAGCCAGTGCGCCTTGAGCGCGGCGACGGCGGCCACGAGCCCGGCCTCGTCGCGCACCGGCGGCTCGGCGAGCGCGTAGCGGATCAGCCCGAGCCGCTGCGAGAGCGGGACGAACGGGCAGACCGCCCCGCGGCGGCCGAGGTCGGGGTGGGGCCGGGCGACGTGTCCGGAGATCCATGCGTGGACGGGCCGCAGCAGCTCCTCCGCGGCGGCCTCCCGCTGGTCGTAGAGCCGGATGCGCGCGAGGCCGGAGTCCGCCCCGCCGCCGTCCGGGAGAGTGCAGTGATCGTTTCCGTGGTTCATGGGTTGTCCCCCCGTCACGGTTTCTTGTCAGTCAGAAAAACCGACCAGACCGGTATTGAGGTTGAGTGATCGGGGCAAAGTAGCGCTTTTGCGCCCCTAGCGGGCGGCCGCCGGTACCAGAAGGGCTACGCCGTCAGTGCGGAGCCGAACTCCACCAGCAGTAAGGCCGAGGCCGCCAGCAGCAGTACGCCCGAGCCGCCGAGCAGCAGCCGGTAGCCGCGGGTGCCGATCCGGTGCCGCGCCCGGGCGACCACGACGGCGAGCGCGGCCTTGCTGCCGACGAGCAGCCCGTAGAAGCCGAAGAGGAAGCCGCCGGCGCCGGGCGGTCCGTTGCGCCAGGCGGCCACGAGCAGCGGCGCCCCCGTCGTCAGCCAGAACATCCACGGGTGCGGGCTGAGGAGGTTGACGAGCGCGCCCTGCCAGAGGGTCCGGCGGCCCTGGACCCGGGCTTCCGCCGTGTCGCACACCTCGGGCACCTCGGCCGTACGGGCCTCGCGCAGGGTGGAGACGGCCAGCCAGGCGAGGAAGAGGCCGCCGAGCACACCGCCGCCGGCGATCGCCCGCTCGGGCAGCACGGCCAGCACGGTCACGGCCAGCACGATCACCGGCAGGTCGGTGAGCAGGGGCACGGCCGCCACGCGCAGCCCGACGCCGAGCCCGCCGCGCAGGGTCCCCGACAGCACCAGCGCGAGCAGCGGGCCCGGGCTGATCCCCGCGCTGAAGCCGAGCGCCACCCCCAGAGCCAGCTCTTCCACGGCGCCGCCCATCTCCCCTCACCGGCCCCCGTAGGGGGCTTAGGTGAAAATCAGTGGATATCCAGTGACATCAGTACTGACATCTGTATTGCACAAGACGCCTGCAAGGGGCACGAGGTTGACGCCGCGGTCACTCGTATCGGTAACGGCGGATACGCACCGTTATATGTCCGGACAACCTGACCTACGAACTTCCCGTCATCCGGTCCCGCGGCTAGGCTCCCTTCGTGGCGAACCAACCACCCCTCCAGTTCAGCCTGGACCGCAGCAGCCCCGTCCCGCTCTACTACCAGCTGTCCCAGCAGCTCGAAGCGGCCATCGAGCAGGGCGGGCTCGCCCCCGGCAGCCTGCTCGGCAACGAGATCGACCTCGCCGCGCGGCTCGGCCTGTCCCGGCCCACCGTCCGCCAGGCCATCCAGTCGCTGGTGGACAAGGGCCTGCTCGTCCGCCGCCGCGGCGTCGGTACCCAGGTGCTGCACAGCCAGGTCAAGCGCCCCCTGGAGCTCAGCAGCCTCTACGACGACCTCGAAGCGGCGGGCCAGCAGCCCGCCACCCGGGTGCTCCACCACGGGACCGAGGCCGCCGCGGCGGGCGTCGCCGCTGCCCTCGGCGTGCCCGAGGGCACCGAGGTCCTGCGCATCGAGCGGCTGCGCCTCGCCCACGGCGAACCCATGGCCCACCTGTGCAACCACCTGCCCGTGGGCCTCCTCGACGCCGGCCCCGCCCGCCTGGAGGAGACCGGCCTCTACCGCCTCATCCGTGCTGCCGGCATCACGCTGCACAGCGCCCGGCAGACGATCGGCGCCCGCGCCGCGACCGCCGAGGAGGGCGAGCGGCTGGCCGAGCCGGAGGGCGCCCCGCTGCTGACGATGGAGCGGACCACGTACGACGACACCGGCCGCGCCGTCGAGTACGGTTCGCACGTCTACCGGGCCTCGCGCTACTCCTTCGAATTCCAGCTGCTGGTCCGCTCGTAGGCGGCCCGGGTCCGGTCCCGGCCGGTCCCGGCCCCGTCCGCCCGGCCGGTCCTGCTCCCTTACGTCATGCCATCAGAATGTTCGGACAAAGTCTTGACGCGGTGGGGCGCCCGCCACTAGAACTCCACCCACATGCAGCAGCCCCCGGCGGTACCCGCTGAAGCCCCCGCGGTCAGCGGTGACGGATGGTGACGGATACTTGGGCGGTTGGGCCCGCCGGAATCGGGGTCCGGCCGCACCGTGACAGACAGTGAGAAGGGCAACTCCTCGTGGCAAGGGTTCGGACAGGCGTACGTGCGGTGAGCGCCGTGCTGGCAGCGGTGCTCGGCGCCACCCTGGCGGGGTGCAGCGCTACGGGCGGCAAGCGCGCGGAGGAGCGGGCGGCCAAGGCCGCCCAGGGCCGCGCCGCGGTCGACACGCCCCGCTGGACCTTCGCGATGGTCACTCACTCGGGCGATGGCGACACCTTCTGGGACATCGTCCAGAGCGGCGCCAAGCAGGCGGCCGCGAAGGACAACATCAAATTCCTCTACGCCCATGACGTGGAGGGCAACAAGCAGGCGCAGAGCGTCCAGGCCATGATCGACCAGAAGGTCGACGGCCTGATCGTCACGCTCGCCAAGCCCGACGCCATGAAGGACGTCGTGGCCAAGGCCAAGAAGGCCGGCATCCCGGTGATCACCGTGAACTCGGGCTCCGACAAGTCCAAGGAGTTCGGCGCGCTCACCCACATCGGCCAGGACGAGGTCATCGCCGGCGAGGCGGTCGGCGAGCAGCTCAACGAGCGCGGCAGGAAGAAGGCGGTCTGCGTCCTGCACGAGCAGGGCAACGTCGGCCATGAGCAGCGCTGCGACGGCGTGAAGAAGTCCTTCAAGGGCGAGGTGCAGAACCTCTACGTCGAGGGCACGAACATGCCCGGCGTGCAGTCGTCCATCGAGGCGAAGCTGCAGTCCGACAAGGACATCGACGCCGTCGTCACGCTCGGTGCCCCCTTCGCCCCCACCGCGGTCAAGGCCGCCGAGCAGGCCGGCAGCAAGGCCGAGGTCGACACCTTCGACCTCAACGCCAAGGTCGCCGAGGCCCTGCAGTCCGGCAAGCTCGGCTTCGCCGTCGACCAGGACCCGTACCTGCAGGGCTACGAGGCCGTCGACCTGCTGTGGCTCTACCGCTACAACCGCGACATGCTCGGCGGCGGCCGCCCGGTCCTGACCGGCCCGCAGATCGTCACCAAGGACGACGCCAAGACCCTCGCCGAGTACGCCAAGCGGGGCACGCGATGAGCGCCCCCGCCACGGCCCCCGTCCAGGACGCCTCCGACGAACGGCTGATGCACCGCTCGCACCTGCGCCGGCTGCTCGGCCGCCCCGAGCTCGGTGCGGTCGTCGGCGCGGTGGCGGTCTTCGTCTTCTTCTCGGTCGTCGCCGACAGCTTCCTGCAGACGTCGAGCCTGTCGACGGTGCTCTACGCCTCCTCGACCATCGGCATCATGGCCGTGCCCGTGGCGCTGCTGATGATCGGCGGCGAGTTCGACCTCTCTGCCGGTGTGATGGTGACCAGCGCCGCGCTGGTCTCCTCGATGTTCAGCTACCAGATGACGGCCAACGTCTGGGCCGGCGCCGGCGTCTCGCTGCTCGTGATGCTCGCCGTCGGCTTCTTCAACGGCTTCGTGCTCACCCGCACCAAGCTGCCCAGCTTCATCATCACGCTGGCCACCTTCCTGATGCTGACCGGTTTGAACCTGGGTTTCACCAAGCTCATCGGCGGCACCGTCTCCACCAAGACCATCGGGGACATGGAGGGCTTCGAGTCCGCCCGCGCGGTCTTCGCCTCGCACCTGACGATCGGCGGCGTGGACCTCCAGATCACCATCCTGTGGTGGCTCGGCCTGGTCGCCCTGGCCACCTGGGTCCTGCTGCGCACCCGCGCCGGCAACTGGATCTTCGCGGTGGGCGGCAACTCCGACGCGGCCCGCGCGGTCGGCGTCCCCGTCAAGGGCACCAAGATCGCCCTGTATATGGCGGTCGCCTTCTGCGCCTGGATCTCCGGCCAGCACCTGCTCATGTCCTACGACGTGGTGCAGTCCGGCGAGGGCGTCGGCAACGAACTCCTCTACATCATCGCGGCCGTCATCGGCGGCTGCCTGATGACCGGCGGCTACGGCTCCGCCATCGGCTCCGCGGTCGGCGCGTTCATCTTCGGCATGGCCAGCAAGGGCATCGTCTACGCGCAGTGGAACCCGGACTGGTTCAAGTTCTTCCTGGGCGCGATGCTGCTCCTGGCGACGCTGCTGAACGCCTGGGTGCGCAAGAGGGCGGAGGCCCGCAAATGAGTGCTGCTGCCCTGGTCAAGCTGACCGACGTCAGCAAGTTCTACGGGAACATCCGCGCCCTCGAAGGGGTCTCCCTGGAGGTCCACGCGGGCGAGATCACCTGTGTGCTCGGCGACAACGGCGCCGGCAAGTCCACCCTCATCAAGATCGTCGCGGGTCTGCACCAGCACGACGCCGGCAGCTTCGAGATCGAGGGCGAGGAGACGAAGCTCGCCTCCCCCCGCGAGGCCCTCGACCGCGGCATCGCCACGGTCTACCAGGACCTCGCGGTCGTCCCGCTCATGCCGGTCTGGCGGAACTTCTTCCTCGGCTCCGAGCCCACGAAGGGCGCAGGCCCCTTCAAGCGGCTCGACGTGCAGCACATGCGCGAGACCACGCGCAGCGAGCTGCTGCGCATGGGCATCGACCTGCGCGACGTCGACCAGCCCATCGGCACCCTCTCCGGCGGCGAGCGCCAGTGCGTGGCCATCGCGCGGGCGGTCTACTTCGGCGCGAAGGTGCTCGTCCTCGACGAGCCGACCGCGGCGCTCGGCGTCAAGCAGTCGGGCGTGGTCCTGAAGTACGTGGCCGCGGCGCGCGACGCCGGCCTGGGCGTGGTGTTGATCACCCACAACCCTCACCACGCGTATCTGGTCGGTGACCGCTTCGTGCTGCTCAAGCGCGGCGCGATGGCAGGCAGCCACGCCAAGTCGGAGATCGCCCTCGACGAGCTCACCCGCCAGATGGCGGGCGGCAGCGAGCTCGAACAGCTCAGCCACGAGCTGCAGCGGGCCCCCGGGCCGGACGTGATCGGCGGCAAA
>NZ_JBAMDC010000133.1:0-16171 GCF_036961605.1 Streptomyces sp. KLMMK | reverse complement strand
CTGGTGACGGGCCCCGGCGGCCGCTGCGCGCTGTCGGTGACGGCACCGCTGGGGCGGCTGACCGGCGCGCAGTGGCGGCTCGTCACCCGTGTGGCCGCCGAGGAGGGGAACCAGGAGCTCCGGGTGACCCCTTGGCGCGGCCTCGTCGTCCCCGGGCTCCCTGCGCACAGGGCCCCGCAGCTGCTGGCCGAGCTCGCCGGCGCCGGGTTCGTCACCTCCGCCGACTCCGCCTGGCACCGCGCGGGCGCGTGCGCCGGGCGCCCCGGATGCGCCAAGTCCCTCGCGGACGTGCGGGCGGACGCGGCGCGGTGCCTCTCCGGCGGGCAGGCTGCCGGTGCGGCGACGACGGCGACGGTGACGACGGCGCTGCCGGTGTACTGGTCCGGCTGCGAGCGGCGCTGCGGCCGGCCGGGCGGCGGCCGCTGGGTCGACGTCCTCGCGACGGGCGACGGCTACGAGGTCTCCCTGCGGGGAGGCGGCGAGCCGGACGGCCCGGTGCGGAGGGTGGCGCCCGGCGGGCTGCCGGAGGCGGTGGCGGCGGCACGCGCGGCCACGCCGGCGGCGGCGGCAACGACATAGCGGCAGCGACAGTGGCACACAGCGGTACCAACAGACACAGCACAGCACCATCAGCTAGCGAGGCAGAGTGTTCGAGTACGACAAGGACGGCGCGTCCATCTACCGCCAGTCCTTCGCCACCATCCGCGCCGAGGCGGACCTCGGCGGGCTGCCGCCGGACGTCAGCCGGGTCGCGGTGCGCATGATCCACGCCTGTGGGATGACCGACCTCGTACGGGACCTCGCGTACTCCCCGCAGGTCGTGGCGCGGGCCCGCGAGGCCCTGCACGCCGGGGCGCCGATCCTGTGCGACGCGAACATGGTCGCCAGCGGCGTCACCCGCAAGCGCCTGCCCGCGGACAACGAGGTGCTGTGCACCCTCACCGACCCCTCCGTGCCCGGCCTGGCCCGGCGCATGGGCACCACGCGCAGCGCCGCCGCGCTGGAACTGTGGCGCGAGAAGCTGGACGGCGCGGTGGTGGCCGTGGGCAACGCTCCCACTGCCCTGTTCCGGCTCCTGGAGATGGTGGCCGAGGGCGCGCCGCGCCCGGCCGCCGTCCTCGGCATACCGGTCGGCTTCATCGGCGCCGCCGAGTCCAAGGACGCCCTGGCCGGAAGCCCGCTGGGCCTGGAATACCTGGTGGTGCGGGGGCGGCGCGGCGGCAGCGCCATGGCCGCGGCCGCGATCAACGCGATAGCGAGCGAGGAAGAGTGAGCGAGCAGCATCCGCAGACGACGGGCCGGCTGTACGGAGTGGGGCTCGGCCCCGGCGACCCGTCGCTGATGACCGTACGGGCCGTCGAGGTCATCGCGGCGGCCGACGTCGTCGCGTACCACAGCGCCCGGCACGGCCGCTCCATCGCGCGTTCCATCGCCGAACGGCACCTGCGCCCCGACCACATCGAGGAGCGCCTGGTCTACCCCGTCACGACGGAGACCACGGACCACCCCGGCGGCTACCGGGGCGCCATGGAGGAGTTCTACGAGGAGGCCGCGGCGCGGCTGGCGGCCCACCTCGACGCCGGGCGCACGGTGGCCGTGCTCGCGGAGGGCGACCCGCTCTTCTACAGCTCCTACATGCACATGCACAAGCGCCTCGCGGACCGCTACCCCACCGAGGTCGTCCCCGGGGTCACCTCCGTGAGCGCCGCGGCCGCGCGGCTCGGCGAGCCGCTCGTCGAGGGCGAGGAGGTGCTCACGATCCTGCCCGGCACTCTGCCCGAGGAGGAGCTCGCGGCGCGGCTCGCCTCCACCGACTCGGCCGTCGTCATGAAGCTCGGCCGTACCTTCCCCGCCGTGCGCGGCGCGCTGGAGCGGGCCGGGCGGCTCGACGAGGCGCGCTACGTCGAGCGCGCCACGATGAGCGGCGAGCGCACGGGGCGGCTCGCCGACGTGGATCCGGAGTCCGTCCCGTACTTCTCGGTGGCCGTGCTGCCCAGCCGCGTGGACGCCGAGCCGGCTGCGGAACGGGGCGAGGTCGTGGTCGTCGGGCTCGGCCCGGCCGGCCCGCTCTGGCTCACGCCCGAGGCGCGCGGCGAGCTGGCGGCCGCGCAGGACCTCGTCGGCTACAGCACGTACGTGGACCGGGTGCCCGTGCGGCCGGGCCAGCGGCGGCACGCGTCCGACAACAAGGTGGAGTCCGAGCGCGCCGAGTTCGCGCTGGACCTGGCGCGGCAGGGGCGGCGCGTCGCCGTGGTCTCCTCCGGCGACCCCGGCGTCTTCGCGATGGCCACGGCCGTCCTGGAGGTGGCCTCCGAGGGCCCGTACCGCGACATCCCGGTACGGGTCGTGCCGGGCATGACCGCCGCCCACGCGGCGGCCGCGCGGGCCGGTGCGCCGCTCGGCCACGACTACGCGGTGATCTCGCTCTCCGACCGGCTCAAGCCGTGGGAGGTCATCGCGGAACGGCTGCGGTCCGCGGCCTCCGCGGACCTGGTCCTCGCCCTGTACAACCCCGGTTCCCGCAGCCGCGTCTGGCAGGTCGGCAAGGCCCGCGAACTGCTCCTGGAATTCCGCTCCCCGGAGACCCCGGTCGTCCTGGGCCGCGACGTGGGCGGCCCCGAGGAGAGCGTCCGCATCGTCCGCCTCGGCGAACTCGACCCGGCCGAGGTCGACATGCGCACGATCCTGCTGGTGGGCTCGACCCGGACACAGACGGTCCGCCGCACGGCGGAAGGCTCCCCCGAGGAGATCGTCTGGACGCCGCGGCGGTATCCGGAGGGGTGACGGAGGAGTAACGGCGGGCCCGGCACCGCCGGGCCGCCCGCGGTGGTTGCGCGCCGCGGCGGCGGATCCAAGGGGCGGCCGCCCCCCGGCCCGTCGCAACGGCGACCGGCCACGGCGTACCGGTCCGGCGGTGCCGGAGGCGGGGGATCAGGCGCCCGGTAGGGCGAGGTGGTGGCGGAGCCACTGGATCGCCTCCGCCGGGCCCGCGGCCGTGGGCAGTCCCGGCGGGGTCGGCGGGCGCCGGATCACCACGACCGGGATGCCCGCCTCGCGGGCCGCGGTGAGTTTGGCCGCCGTGGCCGCCGCGCCGCTGTCCTTCGTCACCAGGACGTCGATCCGGTGGCGCCGCAGCAGTTCCCTCTCGCCCTCGACCGTGAAGGGGCCCCGGTCCAGGAGGACCTCCATGCGGGCCGGTGCCGGGGGCTCGGGGGCGTCCACGGAGCGGACCAGGAACCACAGCCGGTCGAGGTGGGCGAAGGTGGCGAGGCCCATGCGGCCGGTGGTGAGGAAGACCCGCTCGCCGAGCGCGGGCAGCGCCGCCGCGGCCTCCTCCAGCGAGCCGGTGTCGTGCCAGTCGTCGCCCGGACCCGCGACCCAGCCGGGGCGGCGGAGGGCGAGCAGGGGAACATGGACCTCTGCGGCGGCCTGCGCCGCGTTGAAACTGATCGTGCCGGCGAAAGGATGGGTGGCGTCGATGAGCGCGTCCACCTGCTGCTCGCGCAGCCACCGGGCGAGGCCGCTCGGGCCTCCGAACCCCCCGATGCGGACCTGCCCCGCCGGCAGCCGCGGCTGCGCCACGCGCCCGGCGAGGGACGTGGTGACCCGGAGCCCGGGGTCCGCGGCGAGCTCGCCGGCCAGCCGGCGCGCCTCGGTCGTGCCGCCCAGGATCAGGATGTGGCGCTCGGCCCCCACGTCGTGCCCTTCTGTTCGCCTTCGGGTCGCGGCCGGTTCCACCCCGCCGGTCCCCCACATTGTGGTTGTTCGCCGTCGCGGCGGGAAATTCCTCCGGAGCGCTCCATGACCGACGTCACCGAAGCGGCCGGCGCCACGACCGGCAAGGTCACCGGCGGGCGCACCGCGCAGCTGCAGCACACCGGCCTGCGCCACGGCTGGACGACGGGCGCCTGCGCGACCGCCGCGACCACCGCCGCGTACACGGCCCTCCTCACGGGCGAGTTCCCCGACCCCGTGACGATCACGCTGCCCAAGGGGCAGACGCCCGCGTTCGCGCTCGCCGCGGAGCGACTGGGGTCCGGTGACGACGGCCGTTCCGCCATGGCAGGCATCGTCAAGGACGCCGGTGACGATCCGGACGTCACGCACGGCGCGCTGATCCGTTCGACGGTGCGGATCCTTCCGCCGGGTTCCGGCGTCGTGTTCCGGGCCGGGCCGGGCGTCGGCACCGTGACCCGCCCCGGGCTGCCCCTGGACGTGGGCGAGCCGGCGATCAACCCCGTGCCGCGGCAGATGATCCGCGACCACGTTGCCGGCGTCGCGGCCCGGTACGGCGGCAAGGGGGACGTCGAGGTCGAGGTGTCGGTCGATCACGGCGCGGAGATCGCCCGCTCCACCTGGAACCCGCGCCTGGGCATCCTGGGCGGCATCTCGATCCTGGGCACGACGGGCATCGTCGTGCCGTACTCGTGCTCGGCGTGGATCGACAGCATCCGGCGCGGGGTGGACGTGGCCCGGGCGGCGGGCCGCCGCCACGTGGCGGGCTGTACGGGTTCGACGTCGGAGAAGGTCGCCGTGGCCGTACACGGCCTGCCGGAGGACGCCCTGCTGGACATGGGCGACTTCGCGGGGGCGGTACTCAAGTACATCCGCCGGCACCCGGTGGACCGGCTCACCGTCGCGGGCGGTTTCGCCAAGCTGTCGAAGCTGGCGGCGGGCCACCTCGACCTGCACTCGGGCCGCTCACAGGTGGACAAGGGGTTCCTCGCCGAGCTGGCCCGGCACGGCGGCGCCGGCGAGGAGCTGACGGCCGCGGTCGCCTCCGCCAACACGGGCCTGGAGGCCCTGCGGCTGTGCGAGGCCGCGGGCGTCCCGCTCGGCGACCTGGTCGCGGCCACGGCCCGGGAGGAAGCCCTCGCGGTGCTGCGCGGGGCACCCGTCGCGGTCGACGTGATCTGCATCGACCGCGCGGGCACGATCGTGGGCCGCGCGGAGCCCGCGGGCCCGCGCGGCGCGCACGACCGGGGTTAGCGCAGCGTGTTGAGCGCCGCGGCGGCGGCCGCGGGCTTGTCCTTCACCGGCTTCGGGAGGGCGCCGCAGAACTCGCCCTCGAACATGTTCTCGAACGGCGGGCTCTCATTGAGCCAGTCACCGTTGATGTTGAAGGTGAGCATGTGCTTGCCGTCGCGCGTGCCCGCGGACCCGCTGAGGGAGCCCCAGACGACGCCGTCGTGCCCGTACACCTGCACGCCGCAGGACAGCTTGCGGGAGATGATGCCGAGCCCGTAGGTGTAGTGCTCGCCGGTCTCGACGGTCGTGAGCATCGCGTCGAGCTGCTTCTTGGGCAGCAGCTTGCCCTGCAGCAGCGCGCTGTAGAAGCGGTTGAGGTCGCCGCTGGTGCTCACGACCTCGCCCGTGGCGCCGGACCAGGACGGCCGGTACTCGGTGGCGTCGTAGATCTCCGGGCCCGGGTTCGGCACGTAGAGCTTGGAGTAGCCGACGGGGTGCGGGGCGGGCAGCTTCGGGTCGGTGCCGGGGAAGGTGGTCTCCTTCAGGCCCAGCGGCTTGACGATGCGCCGCTCGACCTCGCGGGCGTAGGGCTTCCCGGTCGCCTTCTCGATGATCATGCCGCCGAGCACGAAGTTGGTGTTGGAGTACCGCCAGCCCTTGCCGGGCTCGAAGTCCGGGCCGTACTTGATGCCCATGGCGACGATCTGCTCGGGCGTCTTGATGTCGTACCGGTGCTCGAAGAAGCCCTGGCCGTTCATCTGCTCGTTCCACTCGGGCGTGTACACCATGTCGTGCACGCCGCTGGTGTGGTTGAGGAGCTGACGGATCGTGATCTTGCTGGCGTCGTAGCCGTTGCCCTTGACCACGCCGGGGAGCCACTTCTCGACGGAGTCGTCGATGCTCAGCTTGCCCTCGGCCTCCAGCTGCAGCAGGACCGTGGCGACGAAGGACTTGGTGATGCTGCCGGCGCGGAAGTGGTCGGCGGCGGTGCGCTTGCGCTTCGTCGCGGTGTCCGCGTAGCCCGCGGAGCCGGACCAGGTGCCCTTGGGCGTACGGGCCTCGGCGGCCACGCCCGGCATGTCGGCGGCGACCAGGCCGTTCAGGGCCTCCTGCGTGGCGGCGTGCGCCTTGTCCGCGCCCGGCGCCGTCGCGGCGACGGCCGGGACGACCGCCGTGCCGGCGATCGCGGTCGCCGTGAGGGCGACGAGCGTGGCCCTCAGGACCCTGGATACGTGCTGCGACATGCGCTTCCCCCCTGGGAAATGGCGTGGCCGGACGAGCGGCCACATGATCATTTGGGGGTAAGCATAGGCTGCCCTCAGTTGGCGCAGCGGCCGCCCCGGTCCTGGTCCCGCTCCCGGTCCGCCGAGTAGAGGTAGCTGTCGGGGAACTGCTCCGCGGCCAGCGTGCGGCCCACGACGATGACCGCGGTACGGACCACGCCGGCCTCCTTCACCTTCCCCGCGATGTCGGCGAGCGTGCCGCGCAGGACCAGCTCGTCGGGGCGGCTGGCCATGGCGACGACGGCGGCGGGGCAGTCGGGCCCGTAGTACGGGAGGAGCTCGGAGACGATCCGCTCGGGGTAGCGCGCGGCCAGGTGCAGGACGAGCAGCGCGCCGCTTCGGCCGAGGGTCGCGAGATCCTCGCCGGGGGGCATGGGCGTGGCCTGCTGCGAGATGCGCGTGAGGATCACGGTCTGGCCCACCGTCGGCACGGTCAGCTCCCGTCCCAGCGCGGCGGCGGCCGCGGCGAAGGCGGGGACGCCCGGCACGATCTCGTACGGGATGTCCGCCGCGTCGAGGCGGCGCATCTGCTCGGCGACCGCGCTGAACACCGACGGGTCGCCCGAGTGCAGGCGCGCCACGTCGTGGCCCGCCTCGTGGGCGCGGAGGAACTCCTCGGTGATCTGATCCAGGTTCAGCCCGGCCGTGTCCACGAGGCGGGCGTCCGGCGGGCACTCGGCGAGGAGTTCGCGCGGGACGAGGCTGCCCGCGTACAGGCAGACGCCGCAGCGGGCGAGCGTGCGGGCGCCGCGCACCGTGATGAGGTCGGCTGCGCCGGGGCCGGCGCCGATGAAGTACACGGTCATGACGGGAAGTTCCCCTCGGGAGCGGTGAGCGGGGCCGGGTCCGGAGCCGGGTCCGGGGCCGGGCCGGAGTCGGGGTCCGGGTCGGGGCCGGGGTCGATGGGCTTGACCGCCGACCACTGCGTCACCGGCATCGCCTGGCGCCAGCCCGTGAAGCCTCCCACGGGGACGGCGTGCGCCACCGCCAGGCGGGTCAGCTCGCCCCCGTGACGCCGGTACCACTCGGTGAGCAGCGCCTCGGATTCGAGGGTGACCGTGTTGGCCACCAGGCGGCCGCCCGGGGGCAGCGCCTCCCAGCAGGCGGCCAGCAGGCACGGTGCCGTCAGGCCCCCGCCGATGAAGACCGCGTCCGGGGCTGGCAGTTCCGCGAGGGCGGCCGGCGCGGCGCCGGTGACCACGCGGAGGGCCGGGACGCCGAGCGCTTCGGCGTTACGGGCGATGCGGGACGCCCGCGCGGGGTCGCGCTCCACGCTGACGGCCCTGCAGGTGCGGTGCGCCCGCATCCATTCGATCGCGATCGAGCCGGAGCCGCCGCCCACGTCCCACAGGAGCTCGCCGGGGGCGGGGGCCAGGGCGGCGAGCGTGGCCGCCCGTACGTGACGCTTCGTCAGCTGCCCGTCGTGCTCGAAGACGTCGTCGGGCAGACCGGGCGTGAGCGGGAGGCGGGGGGCGCCGGGGGTGCGGCGGCAGGCGACGGCGATGACGTTCAGGGCGTCGCCCGGCGGGTGCGGCCAGTCGTCGGCGGTGCCCTCGACACGGCGCTCGGCGGGCGCGCCGAGCTGCTCCAGGACCGTCATCCGGCTCGGCCCGAAGCCGCGCGAACGCAGGTGCGCGGCGACCTCGGCCGGGGTGTCCGCGCCCGCGCTGAGGACGAGCAGGTGACGGCCGTCGTGCAGGGCCGCGGTGAGCGCGGCCAGCGGGCGGCCGACGAGGCTGACGACCTCCGCCTCCTCCAGCGGCAGGCCGAGCCGGGCGCACGCGTACGAGACGGAGGACGGGTGCGGGAGCACGCGGAGGGCGGCCGGGCCGGCGACGCCGGCGAGGGTGCGGCCGACGCCGAAGAACATGGGGTCGCCGCTGGCGAGCACGCACACACGACGCCCGGCGTGCGCGGCCAGCAGGCCCGGGACGGCGGGACGCAGCGGGGACGGCCAGGCGACGCGCTCGGCGGCGCACTCACCGGGCAGCAGCTCCAGCTGGCGCGGGCCGCCGATGACCACCTCGGCGCCGCGCAGGGCCTCCCGCGAGACCGGGGCGAGACCGGGCCAGCCGTCGGCGCCGATGCCTACGACGGTGACGGCGACGGGGGCGGGGCTCACGGGCTGACACCTCTGCATTCGCTACGGGCGGGGGCACGGGAACTCTACTGACCAGCCCCGAAGCCCCACCATCCGGGCCCCGGGCGGGGCCCGCCGACACCGGCCGGCCCGGCACCGCCGAAGCGCCGCGTAGGAGCTGATCACCACTGCGGCGGAGAAAACGGGCACCGCCTGCTGCCCGGAAAGGCGGGCCACCACGGCGGCAGTGGCCGACGCCCACCCGCCTGCGCGGCGGCTCCGGAGAGCCGGGCCGTCGGCGGGCTCAGCACCCACAAGAGTCCGCCGCCACGGCGAACAACCACCAACGGCGCGCCCCGGCGGTGCCCGCCAACCTGCACGCCCGCCCGGCACCGCCGAAGCGCCGCGTAGAGGCTGACCACCGCCGCGGCGGGAGAAACAGGCACCGCCTGCGGCCGGGAAACCGGCGGGCCGGAATCCCCGCCTGCGCGGCGGCTCCGGAGAGCCGGGCCGTCGGCGGGCTCGGCGCACGCAAGAGTCCGCTGCCGCGGCGGGCAACCCCCGCGGCGCTGCCCGGCAGGGCCTGCCGAACCGTCAGACGTTGACGATGCGGACCCCGCCGGAGGCGACCCCGCCTCCCAGGGCGGCCATGTCCTCCCCCTCGTAGCGGGTGCGGATCACCGACGCCCGTCCCTGACTGATCGTCAGGTTCCGTTCGAGCGCTGCCGTCAGGGACAGGGCCGCCGCTCCCGTCGCCTCGTCCTCCGCGATGCCGTCGCCCCGGCGCGGGAAGCCGCGGGCGCGGACGCGGCCCGCCGGTTCGTCCTGCCAGGACCAGGCGTAGAGCCAGCCCTCGCCGGACGGCGGCGACGGAAGGGCGTCGACGTCGGCGGGCATGGCGTACTGCTGGAGGAGGCGGCCCGTGGCCCAGGACGCGCGGGCGCGGATCCACGTGACGCCGTCCGCCGTCCAGGAGGGCACGTCGCCGGCCGGCGGCCGCAGCACGTCCGCCGCGTACCCGTGCTGCCGCAGCAGCCACGCCACGCCCACCAGCGGATGCCCGGCGAAGGCCAGGCGCCCGCTCGGGGTGCGGATGTCGACGACGCCGCGCCGGGCGTCGTCGACGAACACCGTTTCGCTGAAGCCCAGTTCCGCGGCCAGCCGCTGCCGATCCGCCGTGTCCGGAACGGCCGACCCGTCGGTGACGACTCCGAGGGGGTTACCCCCGGCCGTCCCGGCCGCCCCGGCCGCCCCGTCCGGGCTGCCGGTGAACACCCGCAGGACGTGGACGTCCACGCCCGGCTACCAGCCGGCCGGGCTGTAGTCCTTGAGGAAGCAGCCGTAGAGGTCCTCGCCCTGCTCGCCCCGGACGACCGGGTCGTAGACGCGCGCGGCGCCGTCGACCAGGTCGAGGGGGGCGTGGAAGCCGGCCTCGGCGAGCCGGACCTTGTCCGGGTGGGGCCGCTCGTCCGTGATCCAGCCCGTGTCGACGCTGGTCATGAGGATGTTGTCGGTCTGGAACATCTCCTCGGCGCTGGTGCGCGTGAGCATGTTCAGCGCCGCCTTGGCCATGTTGGTGTGCGGGTGCCCCGCACCCTTGTAGCCGCGGCTGAAGACGCCTTCCATGGCGGAGACGTTCACCACGTACTTGCGGCGCGCCGGCGACGCGGCCATCGCCGGCCGCAGCCGGTTGACCAGGACGAACGGCGCGGTGACGTTGCACAGCTGCACTTCGAGCAGCTCGACGGGGTCGACCTCGCCGACGGCCTGGATCCAGGTGTTGGTGGCGTCCAGGTCGGGGACGAGCCCGCCGGCGTCGATGGCGGTGCCGGCCTCGACGCGGGCGAGGGACGCGGAGCCGCTGGTGAGCGCGAGCTCGGTGAGGGCCTGCGGGGTGAGCTCGTCGTGCTTGCTGCCGGCGGGGGCGGGCAGCGCCGGCTGGGCGCCGCTGCCGAAGGCGCCGAAGACCTCCGAGGCGGGCAGCTCGCCGGCGGGCAGCGGGGCCGCCTCGGCGCTGATGAGCTCGCGGTAGGCGGCCGGGGTGCGGCGGACGGTCTGGGCCGCGTTGTTGATCAGGATGTCGAGCGGGCCCTCGGCGCTGACGGAGTCGGCGAGGGCGACGACCTGCGCCGGGTCGCGCAGGTCGATACCGACGACCTTGAGCCGGTGCAGCCAGTCCGCGCTGTCCTCCATCGCCTTGAAGCGGCGGATGGCGTCGTTGGGGAAGCGCGTGGTGATCGTGGTGTGCGCACCGTCGCGGAGCAGCCGCAGCGCGATGTACATGCCGATCTTGGCGCGGCCGCCGGTGAGCAGCGCCCGCCGGCCGGTCAGGTCGGTGCGGGCGTCGCGGCGGGCGCGGTTCTCCGCCGCGCAGGGCTGGCAGAGCTGGTGGTAGAACGCGTCGACCTCGGTGTAGCGGCCCTTGCAGATGTAGCAGGACCGGGGGCGCTCGAGGATGCCGACGATCTGGGTGGTGGCGGTGACGGCGAGCGGGATGCCGCGGGTCTCGTCGTCGATCCGGTCGGCGGCGCCGGTGGCCGTGGCCTCGGTGACCGACTTGTCGTGGGCGGTCTTGGCGGCCCGGCGCTCCTGGCGGCGGCGCTGCTTGACCGTGCGGTAGATGCCGGCCGTGGCGCGGCGGACGGTGATGGCGTCGGGGTGGTCGACGGGCAGTTCGTCGAGCTCCTCGAGCACGCTCAGGCAGACCGCCATGCGCTCGGGGTCGATGCCGGGCCCGTACTCGCCCTCTGCGTCCGTGCCTGCGCCTGCGCGGCTGCCTTCAGTGACCTCGGTGACCGTCATCGCCGCTGTTGTGTCCCAGTTCGTCTGTTCGAATGAAGCTTCCAGGGAACTGTACGTAGACAGCGGCGGCGGCACCAAACCCGCAGGCGCGAGCGTATGCGGCACAGGATACGCACCCGCCCCTCGCGCCGCATACATCACATACCACTTATTGGGTCTTCCGGGTTATTTACGCCCTTCAGTGACCACATCGGACCAATCCCCACAGTTACACCGGACACAATTGCCGCTCACCACCCATGAGAAAGGTTTAGCCATGTCGCGTATCGCCAAGGCCGCCGTCCTGACCGCTGCCGCCGGGGTCGCCGTCGGCAGTGCCACCGGGGTCGCCTTCGCCGGTTCCGGAGCGAACGGTGCGGCCGTGGGCTCGCCCGGCGTCATCTCCGGGAACGTCATTCAGGTCCCGATCCAGATCCCGATCAACCTGTGCGGCAACACGATCGACATCGTCGCTCTCCTGAACCCGACCTTCGGCAACACCTGCATCAACGCCGACTAGTGAACCCCGCGCACAGGTGGGACCACCGGACCCACCTGCGCGGTAGGCGCAGGCGGGGTCACAGTCAGCCGCCGGGATTCTGACCTGCGCTTTCGTGGCGCCCATCATGTTCTGCATGGTGGGCGCCACGGTCATGTCCGGCGTCCTCGCGGCCGTCCCCGTCGTCCCGGCCGTCCTCCGTCGCCGTGCCGGCCGGGCGCTGCGCGCCGGGCAGGTCGGGTATCTCCACGACGGGCGGGAGGTCCGGGGTCAAGTGCGTATGCCCTGAGGTCATCGCTGGTGCCTGCCTTGTCGGTGGTCCTGGGAAGGAGAAGGAGGGGTGGGGTGGGCCGGAGGGGAGCGGGGGTCAGCCCGGGGCCGGGGTGCGCCGCGGGGTCCCCGCGGGACCGAGCTCGTCGCGCAGCCGGGCGCAGGTCCGGCTGAGGATGCGGGATATCTGCATCTGGGAGACGCCGAGGCGCGCGCCGATCTGCTTCTGGGTGAGGTTGCCGAAGAAGCGCCAGTACAGGACGTACTTCTCGCGCTCGGGGAGCGCCCTCAGCAGCGGTTTGAGGGACTGGCGGTCGACGACGAGGTCCAGCGCCCGGTCCAGGCCGCCGAGGGTGTCGGCGAGCGGGAGGTCGCCGGCGCCCAGGACCGGGTGGTCCAGCGACAGCGTGTTGTGCACGCCCTCGGCGGCCAGGCCCCGGCGCACCTCGTCCTCGGACAGGCCGCACTCCGCGGCCAGCTCGGCCGGGCTCGGCCGGGTCCGGCCGCCGCGCTGGCCCAGGGCCGCCTGGGCGGAGCGCACGGCCGTGCGCAGCTCCTGGTCGCGGCGCGGGATGTGCAGCGACCATGCGTGGTCGCGGATGTGCCGCTTGAGCTCGCCGACGATCGTGGGCACGGCGAAGGTCTCGAAGGCGTGGCCGAGCCGGGGGTCGTACCGGTCCACGGCGTTGACCAGCCCCAGCGCCGCCACCTGCCGCAGGTCCGCGGGGCTCTCGCCGCTGCTGCGGAAGCGCAGGCTGATGCGCTCCGCCATGGGCAGCCAGGCGGCGATGACGTCCTGCCGCAGCCGTTCGCGCTCCGCGCCGGCCGGCAGTTCCGCCATGCGGGCGAAGGAGCCGGCGGTGTCGGGGGCGTCCCGGTTGCGCCGGCGCATCGTCTGGGCCATGGTCACGGTCCTCCTCGCTCCTGAGCAAAAGGAGTGCCTGCCGGCCGGAAGCACCTTCCGGTAGTTGCGGCTGCCCCCGCGGGGCACCTGCAAACTGCTCGGCGGATCGCCCCGGCCGTGCCGCGGGGCGGTGGCCGGAGGGCCGGCCACGTCCTCCAAGGATCGCCCGGCGGACCCGTTCCCGCGACTCGGAGCGCCGGGCGCGGCACACAGGGTGACGGTGCGCCGGGTGCGGGCGGGGCGCCAGGAGCCGGACGGGGCCGCGATGCCGGCCGGACGGACCGCAAAGCTGGCCGGTCAGCCCCTACGCGGGAAGGCCCGGTGCTGGAAGCGTTTCCCGTGCCCGGGGGCGGGTACCCGGCACGCGTCCCGAGGAGGCCGTACATGCCCGAGCACGCCGACCGCACCGCCGGACCGCGACCGGACGGCCCCGCCGACGAGGAGCTGGCGGCGCTCGACGCCCACTGGCGCGCCGCGAACTACCTGGCCGCCGGCCAGATCTACCTGCTGAGCAATCCCCTGCTGACCGTTCCCCTGGAGCCCGAGCACATCAAGCCCCGCCTGCTCGGCCACTGGGGCACCTCCCCCGGCCTCAACCTCGTCCACACCCACCTCAACCGCGTGATCAAGGCGCGGGGGCTGGACGCCGTCTGCATCTGGGGGCCGGGGCACGGCGGGCCGGCCGTCCTCGCGAACTCCTGGCTGGAGGGCAGCTACAGCGAGGTCTACCCGGACGTCGGCCGCGACGCCGACGGCATGGAGCGGCTGTTCCGGCAGTTCTCCTTCCCCGGCGGGGTGCCCAGCCACGTCGCCCCCGAGACGCCCGGCTCCCTGCACGAGGGCGGCGAGCTGGGCTACTCGCTCGCCCACGCCTACGGCGCCGCCCTCGACAACCCCGGCCTGCTCGTGGCGTGCGTCATCGGCGACGGCGAGGCGGAGACGGGGCCGCTGGCCACGTCCTGGCACGCGAACAAGTTCCTCGACCCGGTGCACGACGGCGCAGTCCTGCCCGTCCTCCACCTCAACGGCTACAAGATCGACAATCCGGCGGTGCTGGCCCGGCTGCCCGAGGGAGAGCTGGACCGGCTGCTGCGCGGCTACGGCCACGAGCCGATCCACGTCACCGGGGACGACCCGATCGAGGTGCACCGCGCCCTCGCCCACGCGATGGACCGGGCCCTGGACCACATCGCCCTCGCCCAGCGCGCCGCCCGCGAGGAGGGCGTGACCGACCGGCCGCACTGGCCGGTGATCGTGCTGCGCACGCCCAAGGGCTGGACCGGCCCGGACGAGGTCGACGGCCTGCCCGTCGAGGGCACCTGGCGCGCCCACCAGGTGCCGCTGTCCGGGGTGCGCGACAACCCCGACCACCTGCGGCAGCTGGAGCGCTGGCTGCGCTCGTACCGGCCGGAGGAGCTCTTCGACGAGGACGGGCGGCCGCGCCCGCAGGTCCTCGCCCACGTACCGGTGGGGAAGCGGCGGCTCGGCGCCGGCCCGCACGCCAACGGCGGCCTGCTCACCCGCTCCCTGCCGCTGCCCCCGCTGGAGCACTACGCGGTGCCCGTCGACAAGCCCGGCGCGGCGATGCACGAGCCGACCCGGGTCCTCGGCGGCCTGCTGGCCCAGATCATGGCCGACACGGCCGGCAGCCGGAACTTCCGCGTGTTCGGCCCGGACGAGACCACCTCCAACCGGCTCGACGCCCTCTACGCGGCCACCGGCAAGGCGTGGCAGGCCGCGGAGCTGCCCACCGACGAGCACCTCGCCCGCGACGGCCGCGTCATGGAAGTGCTCTCCGAACACCTCTGCCAGGGCTGGCTGGAGGGCTACACCCTCACGGGCCGGCACGGCCTGTTCTCCTGCTACGAGGCGTTCATCCACATCGTCGACTCGATGGTCAACCAGCACATCAAGTGGCTCAGGACCGCTCGCACCCTCCCCTGGCGCCGGCCCGTCCCCTCCCTCAACTACCTTCTGACGTCGCACGTGTGGCGCCAGGACCACAACGGCTTCTCCCACCAGGACCCCGGCTTCGTCGACCACGTCCTCAACAAGAGCCCCGAGGTGGTGCGGGTCTACCTCCCGCCGGACGCCAACACCCTGCTGTCGGTGGCCGATCACGTGCTGCGCAGCCGCGACTACGTCAACGTCGTCGTGGCGGGCAAGCAGCCCTGCTTCGACTGGCTCGGCCTCGACGAGGCCCGCGCGCACTGCGCCCGCGGCGCGGGGATCTGGGAGTGGGCGGGCACGGAGAACGGCGACCGCCCGCCGGACGTCGTCCTGGCCTGCGCCGGCGACGTCCCCACCCAGGAGGTGCTGGCGGCGGCCGACCTGCTCCGCCACGAGCTGCCCCAGCTCGCCGTACGGGTCGTCAACGTGGTCGACATGACGCGGCTGCTGCCGCGGGAGGAGCATCCGCACGGGATGACCGACGCGGAGTACGACGCGCTGTTCACCACGGACCGGCCCGTCGTCTTCGCCTACCACGGCTACCCGTGGCTGATCCACCGCCTCGCCTACCGCCGCACCGGCCACGCCAACCTGCACGTGCGCGGCTACAAGGAGGCGGGCACCACGACCACCCCGTTCGACATGGTCGTCCGCAACGACCTCGACCGCTACCGCCTCGTCATGGACGTCGTCGACCGCGTCCCCGGCCTCGGCGTCCGCGCGGCGTCCGTACGCCAGGCCATGGCAGACGCCCGCACCCGCCACCACGCGTGGATCCGGGAGCACGGGGTGGACATGCCGGAGGTGGCGGAGTGGAGCTGGCCGGGGTGACGCGACACCCTGCGTGACACCCTGGGCGACCTGCGCGACCTACGCCCGCGTGACGTGGGTCACTCCGGCGAAACCTTGACGCCCGGGGCGTGTAATCGATTACCTGACCGGCACGACAGCGGCACGAAATCGATTACACGTCCGGGACCGGGAGGCTGCGCAGCGCCATGGCGAACATCAAGGACGTCGCCGAGCGGGCCGGCGTCTCCGTCGCCACCGTCTCCCGCGTCCTCAACGGCCGCTCGCCCGTGGCTGAGACCCGCGAGCGCGTACTGGCCGCCGTGGCCGAGCTGGGCTACCGGCCCGACGTCGTCGCCCGCGCCCTGCGCACCGCCCGGACCCGTACGCTCGGGCTGGTCATCAGCGACCTGCGCAACCCCTTCTTCACCGAACTGGCCGACGCCGTCGAGCAGGAGGCCCGGCGGCTGGGGTACAGCCTGATCATCGGGAACGCCGGCGAGAGCCCGGAGCAGCAGGACGACCACATCCGCACCCTCCTCGACCGGCGCATCGACGGCCTGCTGGTCAGCTCGGCCGGCACCGGCTCGGCCATGCTCGGCGAGGCCGTCGCCGCCGGCACCCCGCTCGTGCTCCTCGACCGCGAG
>NZ_JBAMDC010000132.1:0-16189 GCF_036961605.1 Streptomyces sp. KLMMK | reverse complement strand
GGGGTACTTCTAACCATGAGCACTGTGACCGACACGACCACGGCCGCGACCTCGCTGCTGCGCTTCGCCACCGCCGGATCCGTCGACGACGGCAAGTCGACACTGGTCGGCCGTCTCCTGCACGACTCCAGGTCCGTCCTGGCCGACCAGTTGGAGGCCGTCGAGCACGCCTCCCGCAGCCGGGGCGCCGGCGCCCCGGACCTGGCGCTGCTGACGGACGGCCTGCGCGCCGAGCGCGAGCAGGGCATCACCATCGACGTCGCCTACCGCTACTTCGCCACGCCCCGGCGGCGCTTCATCCTCGCCGACACCCCCGGCCACGTGCAGTACACGCGCAACATGGTCACCGGCGCGTCCACCGCCCAGGCCGCCGTCGTCCTCGTCGACGCCCGCAACGGCGTCGTCGAGCAGACCCGCCGCCACGCCGCCGTCGCAGCGCTCCTGCGCGTCCCGCACGTCGTCCTCGCCGTCAACAAGATGGACCTCGCCGGCTACGCGGAGCCCGTCTTCGCCGCCATCGCCGAGGAGTTCACCGCCTACGCGAGCGGGCTGGGCGTCCCCGAGGTCACGGCCATCCCCGTCTCCGCGCTCGCCGGGGACAACGTGGTGGCGCCCTCCGCGCACATGGACTGGTACGGCGGCCCCACCGTCCTGGAGTACCTGGAGACGGTGCCCGTCGTCACCGACCCCACCGCCGACCCCGCGCGCTTCCCCGTCCAGTACACGATCAGGCCGCAGACGGCCGAGCACCCCGACTACCGCGGCTACGCGGGGCGGATCGCCTCCGGGGTGCTGCGCGTCGGCGAGCCCGTCACCGTCCTGCCGTCGGGGCGCACGAGCACGATCGCCGCCATCGACGCGCTCGGCCAGAGCGTCGACGTGGCCTGGGCGCCGCAGTCGGTGACCGTGCGCCTCACCGACGACCTCGACGTCTCCCGCGGCGACCTCATCGCCCCCACCGCCGGCGCGCCGCAGGTCACCCGGGACGTCGAGGCCACCGTCTGCCACCTCGCCGACCAGCCGCTGCTCCCCGGCGCCCGCGTCCTGCTCAAGCACACCACCCGCACCGTCCGCGCCATCGTCAAGGACATCCCCTCCCGCCTCACCCTCGACGACCTCTCCCAGCACCCCTCTCCGGGCCGCCTGGAGGCCAACGACATCGGGCGCGTCACGCTGCGCACCGCCGAGCCGCTCGCCCTCGACCCCTACGCCGGCTCCCGCCGCACCGGCTCCTTCCTCCTCATCGACCCGGGCGACGGCACGACGCTGACCGCCGGCATGGCGGGCGAGGCGTTCGCCGCGGGCCCCGCAGACCGGGCCGACGACGAGGGATGGGACTTCTGAGATGACGGCAGCGATCGCGCACGGCTCGGCGGGCGGCATCGGCCGATGTGCGTGCTGACGCCCGTACCGACGGCGTCAGCGCCCCGCCCCTTCCCGTACCAGCCATTCCCCTTACGCCCCACTGAAGCGCCGGGCGTCCCCTAGCCATACCCCCGGCCCGTCGAGAGGACCCCTCGTGCCCGCCGCCGCTCGCTCCGCCCGCCGCCGCGCACTCGCCGCCGTCGCCGCCCTGCCCCTGCTGATCGGCGCCCTGGGCGCCTGCGGCTACGGATCGGAGAAGGACTCCGGCACCACCGGGTCCGGCTCCGCCAAGGGGAGGAACGCCGAGGGGAAGAAGCTGTCGGCGGACACCGTCCGCATCGGCTACTTCCCCAACATCACCCACGCCACGCCGCTGGTGGGCGAGCAGGAGGGGCTGCTCCAGAAGGAGCTGGGCGGCACGAAGCTCCGCTCGACCACGTTCAACGCGGGCCCGTCCGAGATCGAGGCGCTCAACGCCGGCTCGATCGACATCGGCTGGATCGGACCGTCGCCCGCGATCAACGGCTATGTGAAGTCCAAGGGCAAAAGCCTGCGCATCGTCTCGGGCTCGGCGTCGGGCGGCGTGAAGCTGGTCGTCGACCCGAAGAAGATCTCGTCCCCGGACGACGTCAAGGGCAAGCGGATCGCCACCCCGCAGAAGGGCAACACCCAGGACGTGGCGTTCCTCAACTGGGTCGCGGGAAAGGGCTGGAAGGTCGACCCGCAGAGCGGCAAGGGCGACGTCTCGGTCGTCCGCACCGACAACAAGGTGACTCCCGACGCCTTCAAGTCCGGTTCGGTGGACGGCGCGTGGGTGCCCGAGCCGACCGCATCGAAGCTGGTCTCCGACGGCGGCAAGGTGCTCCTGGACGAGTCCGCGCTGTGGCCGGGCGGGAAGTTCGTCATCACCAATGTGATCGTGTCGCAGAAGTTCCTGGACGCGCACCCCGACGTGGTCGAGGCCGTGCTGCGCGGCTCGGTGAAGACCAACGCCTGGATCAAGGCGAACCCGGACAAGGCCAAGGGCTCGGCGAACGCGGCGCTGAAGAAGCTCTCCGGCAAGGAGCTGCCGGCCCGGATCATCGACCCGGCCTGGAAGTCCATCGAGGTCCTCGACGACCCGCTGGCCGCGTCGCTGGAGGCGGAGGCCGATCACGCCGTCGAGGCCGGGCTGCTGGAGAAGCCCGACCTTTCGGGAATCTACGACCTGACCGTGCTCAACAAGGTTCTCAAGGCCGAGGGCAGGCCCGCGGTGACCGCCGCGAAGCTCGGCAAGCAGTAGCCGCCCGCCCGTCGTACCCCACCCCGCCCCATCCCCAGGAGGTGACCGGATGGCCCCGGCACTGACGACCGACAAGACCGGCGCGACCGCGCTCGCGGACCGCGAGTCCGCGGCGGTCAGGATCGAGCACGTCCACAAGTCCTTCGGCCGGCCCGGCGCGGCCCAGCCCGTGCTGGACGACATCTCCCTGGAGGTGCGCCCCGGCGAGTTCGTGTGCCTCCTGGGGGCCTCGGGCTGCGGCAAGTCCACGCTGCTGAACCTGGTGGCGGGCCTGGACCGGCCGACCGCCGGCACCATCGACGTGCCCGGCGGCCGCCCGGCGCTGATGTTCCAGGAGCACGCGCTGTTCCCCTGGCTCACCGCGGGCCGCAACATCGAGCTCGCGCTGCGGCTGCGCGGGGTGCCCCGCGCGGAGCGGCGGCCGGAGGCGGAGCGGCTCCTGGAGCTCGTACGGCTCTCCGGCGCGTACGGCAAGCGGGTGCACGAGCTGTCGGGCGGCATGCGGCAGCGCGTCGCCCTCGCCCGCGCCCTGGCGCAGGACAGCCAGGTCCTGCTGATGGACGAGCCGTTCGCGGCGCTGGACGCCATCACCCGGGACGTCCTGCACCACGAGCTGACCCGCATCTGGTCCGAGACGTCGCTGTCGGTGCTGTTCGTCACCCACAACGTCCGCGAGGCGGTGCGGCTCGCGGAGCGGGTCGTGCTGCTGTCCTCGCGGCCGGGGCGGGTGGCCCGGCAGTGGGCCGTGGACATACCCCAGCCCCGCCGCATCGAGGACGCGGCGGTGGCGGACCTGTCCGTCGAGATCACCGAAGAACTGCGTGGGGAGATCCGCCGCCATGGCCGGCACTGAGACGGGCGCCCGGAGCGCCCCCGCGAACCCGCACGACCTCGCCGGCCTGGAGGCCGGCCTCGACGCCCTGGACGCGGTGGAGGTCCGGCGCGCCCCCTTCGCCCAGGTGCTGCTCCACAAGGTGCTGCCGCCCCTGACGGCCGTCGTCCTGGTCCTCGCCGTCTGGAAGCTGCTGGTCGTCGCGGAGGTCACCGACGACTACAAGCTGCCCGACCCGTCCGCGGTGTGGCACAGCCTGGAGGAGCTGTGGCTGCGCGGCACGCTCCTGGACATCGTCTGGACGTCCGTCTCGCGCGGCCTGCTGGGCTTCGCCGCGGCGCTCGCCCTCGGCACGCCGCTCGGCCTGCTCGTCGCGCGCGTGAAGTTCGTCCGGGCCGCGCTCGGCCCCGTCCTGTCCGGGCTGCAGTCGCTGCCGTCGGTCGCCTGGGTGCCCGCGGCGGTGATCTGGCTGGGCATCACCGACGCGGCGATGTACGCGGTGATCCTGCTGGGCGCGGTGCCCTCCATCGCCAACGGTCTGGTCTCCGGCATCGACCAGGTGCCGCCGCTGTACCTGCGGGCCGGCCGCACCATGGGCGCCACGGGGCTGCGCGGCGCCCGGCACGTCCTGCTGCCCGCCGCGCTCCCCGGCTACATCGCGGGGCTCAAGCAGGGCTGGGCGTTCTCCTGGCGGTCCCTGATGGCCGCCGAGCTCATCGCCTCCTCCCCCGACCTCGGCCTGGGGCTCGGCCAGTACCTGGAGAACGCGCGCACCGACTCCGACATGCCGGGGGTGCTCCTCGGCATCCTCCTCATCCTCTTCGTCGGCATCGCCATCGACCTGGCCGTCTTCAGCCCCCTGGAGCGCCGGGTGCTGCGGACGCGCGGACTGGCCGCGGCGAGCCGATGACCCCGGCACCCCTGCTCCTCGTCGCCCACGGCAGCCGCGACCCGCGCCACGCGGCCACCGTGCTGGAGCTGCGCGCGCGGGTGGCCGCGGCGCGGCCCGGGCTCCGGGTCGAGGTGGGCTTCCTCGACTTCTGCGTGCCGAGCGTGCCGCGGGTGCTGGAGCGGCTGGCGGCGGAGGGGGTGCGCGACGTCGTCGCCGTGCCCCTGCTGCTGACCCGCGCCTTCCACGCCAAGGCCGACATCCCGGCCGTGCTGCGGGCGGCGACGGCGGGGTTGCCGGGCCTGAGCGTGACGCGGGCTCAGGTGCTGGGGCCCGCTCCCCTGCTGACGGCCGCCCTGGAGCGGCGGCTGCGGCAAGCCGGTCTGCCGCTCGGCGACCGGCGCCCGACCGGGGTCGTCCTGGCCTCGGCGGGCTCCTCCGACCCGGAGGCGAACGCGGTGATCGCAGACATCGCGCGGGAGTGGCGGCGTACCGGTTGGTGCGCCGTGCGGCCCGCGTTCGCCTCCGCCTCCCCGCCGCACGTGGCGAACGCCGTGCGGGCCCTGCGCGCCGAAGGGGCCCGCCGGGTGGCGGTCGCCCCGTACGTCCTCGCACCCGGCCGGCTACCGGACCGCATCGCGCGAGGAGCGGTGGAGGGCGGCGCGGACGTCCTGGCGGACGTGCTGGGGGCGGCTCCGGAGGTGGTGGCGCTGGTGGTGCGGCGCTACGAGGAAGCGGCGGCGGGGGGCGCGCTCTCCCCGGCCAGGCCGGCCGCCCGCAGGCGTTCGGCCTGAGTGCGGCCGGCCTGCGCGCCCTTGCGCGGGTGGTCGCCGGGGCCGACGCGGCCCCCCACGAGGCCGGTCGCGCGTCACAATGATCGCGCGACGCACTGTGCGTCTCGCGGGCACCTTACGTATTCCCCGCAGGCCGTGCACTCCCTGCACCGCCCGCGCTTCCCAGAAGGGCACCCGAGGACATGACCACCCTTGTCACCGGCAGCCGCGGCCGCGTCGGCCGCGCGCTCATCGACCTCCTGCACGCCCGGGGCCACGCCGTCCTGGCCGCCTCCCGCGCCCCCGGCGATCTCACGCTGCCGGACGGCGTCCCCTCGATACGCCTCGCCCTCGACGAGCCGGAGACCTTCCCGGCGGCGCTCGACGGCGTCACGTCCGTGTTCCTGTACGCGGAGGCCGCGCACACCGCCGCCTTCGCCCGGGCGGCCGCGGACGCCGGCGTCCGGCACATCGTGCTGCTGTCGTCGAGCTCCGTGCACTACCCCGACGCCGCCACGCACCCCGTCGCCCGCCCGCACCTGGAGGCCGAACAGGCCCTGGCGGCGGGGCCGGTCACCGCGACGTTCCTGCGGCCGGGCGTCTTCGCCACCAACGCGCTGGGCTGGTCGCGCTCCATCAGGGACACCGGCACGGTGGACCTGCCCTACCCCGGCGCGTACACCGACCCCGTCCACGAACAGGACCTGGCGGAGGCGGCGTTCACCGTCCTCACCGACCCCGCGCGCCAGGGCCGCGCGTACACCCTGAGCGGCCCGCAGGCCTTGTCCTTCCTCGACCAGGCCGAGCAGATCTCGCGCGTCACGGGCGTGTCCGTGACCGTCAACCCCGTCCCGCCCGAGGCCTGGAAGGAGGCCGCGGCCCCCCACCTGCCCGGGCACTTCGCCGACGCGCTGCTCGCCTTCTGGAAGTCGTCCGACGGCAAGCCGGGCACGCTCGCGGGAGGCGTGGAGGAGCTGACGGGCCGCCCGGCGCGTACGTTCGCCACGTGGGTGGAGGACCACGCCGCCGACTTCCGTCCCTGAAACCCCTCCCCGACCGGTCCCTGACGAGGCGTCCCTGACCGGGTCCCTGACGAGGCCTCAGGCGGTCTCGGCCGCCGTGCCGATGCCCAGGGCCACCAGTACGCCGCCCGTGGCGCGTTCGAGGTTGCGGCTGACGCGGGGGCGGCGCAGCCAGGTGATCATGCGGGCGGCGCAGACCGCGACGAGCAGCATCCACGCCGCGGCCACGACCGCGTCGATCACACCGAAGAGCAGGGTCACCCCGAACGGCGATCCGCCCTCGGGCAGGAACTGGGGGACGACGGCGACGAAGAACACGCCGACCTTGGGGTTGAGCAGGCAGCTCAGCAGCCCCTGGCGGAACGCCTCGCCCGCGCGCGGCGCGGGGGCGGCGGAGTCCTGCTCCTGCAGCGCCGCGGTCCCGGACCCGCCGGTGGCGCCGGACGCCGCGGAGTCCCCTCCGCGGCGCGGGCGGTGGGCCCACAGGGCCTGGGTGCCGAGGAACACGAGGTACGCGGCGCCCGCGAGCCGGACGACGGCGAAGGCCGCGTCCCAGCGCTGCAGCGCAGCCGCGAGGCCGAACGCCGCGGCCACGCCCCAGGCGAGCGAGCCCACGGCCGCGCCGAGGGCGGTGGCGCTGCCCGTACGGCGGCCGCCGCGCAGGCAGTTGCGCAGGACCAGGAGGGTGTCCGGGCCCGGCGCCATGGCCACCAGGAGGGAGAAGAGGGTGAATCCGAGGATCGCTGCCGTCACGCGGGACTCCTGTCTTCTTGAGGCTCATGGGGTGATTGAGGCTCGTGTGATGACGAGAGCTTAACCAGGCGCGTTCTCCGCGGGACTCCTCCCGGGGGGCTCGCCCGGGCGTCCGGGAACGACCACGGCCGCCGCTCCCCGTGGGGGTGGGGAGCGGCGGCCGGCCGATGGGCTGGAGCTGCTACTCGGTGACCTTCAGCAGCTTGTTGGGCGTGCCCGCGCTCGGGTTGGAGACCTTGTCGGGGGTCGCACCCTTGACGAGCGCACCCGCGACCTGTTCCGGGGTGGCGTCCTTGTGGGCGCCGAGGTAGACGGCGGCGGCACCCGCCACGTGCGGGGTGGCCATCGACGTGCCGGAGATGGTCTTGGTGCCGGAGTCGCTGTCGTTCCAGTCGGAGGTGATGTCCGATCCGGGGGCGTAGAGGTCGACCACGCTGCCGAAGTTGGAGAAGTCCGACTGCTGGTCGTCCTTCGTGGTGGAGGCGACCGTGATGGCCTCCTTCACCCGGGCCGGGGAGCTGTTGCCCGCGTCGGAGGACTCGTTGCCCGCCGCGATGGCGAAGGTGACGCCGGAGGCGATCGCCTTCTGCACGGCCGCATCGAGCGCCTCGTCCGCGCCGCCGCCGAGGCTCATGTTGGCGACCGAGGGGCCCTTGTGGTTCTTGGTGACCCAGTCGATGCCGGCGACGACCTGCTCGGTGGAGCCGGAGCCCTGGCCGTCCAGGACCTTGACGGCCACGATCTTGGCCTTCTTGGCGACGCCGTGCGCCGTGCCGGCGATGGTGCCCGCGACGTGGGTGCCGTGACCGTTGTCGTCCTCGGCCTTGTCGCTCTTGTCGACGGCGTTGAAGCCGAAGGAGGCACGGCCCCCGAAGTCCTTGTGGCTGATGTGGACACCGGTGTCGATGACGTACGCGGTGACGCCCTCGCCGGCGCCGTCGGGGTAGGCGTACTTGCCGTCGCCCTTGGTCTCGGCCTGGTCGATGCGGTCCAGGCCCCAGGAGGGTGGGGCCTCCTGGGTGGCGCTGGCGGTGAAGCGGTGGTTCTGGACGACCTTCTCGACCGCGGGGTCGGCCGCGAGGCGCTTGGCCTCCGTCTCGTCGAGACCGCTGGCGGAGAAGCCGTGGATCGCCGAGTCGTAGGTGCGGTTCAGCTTGCCGCCGTACCGCTCGGCGAGGTCGCCGCCCTGCGCGGAGACGGACTTCGCGCCCGCGGCGCCCTTGCCGTCCTTCAGCATGACGATGTAGCTGCCCTCGATCGCGCCCTTGGCGCCGGCACCGTAGACGGTCCCTTCGGGGGCGGGGGCGGCGCCGGCCGGCAGAGCCATGAGGGTGGCTCCGGCGGTGACGGCGGCTGCGGCGGATATCGCCAGGACGGTCCGTCGCCGGCCGGTGCGCTTGTGTGCTGCCATGACGAGGTTTCCTCCTCGTGCGGTTGTTGTGGGGGGAATTGAGCATGTGTCACTACACGCCCGGAGTGACGGAAGGGGCCGCTCCGGGGTGCTTCGAAACCCTGTCGGATTTGACGCGGGCAGTTCAACCCCCACGAGGTTTTGTGACATAGGCAACGTCGTTGCGTAATGCCAAAACCCTTTGAAGGAAGGCAATTTGGGCACTGACAGAGCATCAAGTGAGCGCGGGGCGGGCCCTGATGAGAACGACGGAGGAATGCCCTGCCCGAGAGCCGGACCCGAGAGCCGACCTGTGAGGCGCCGAGAGGAGCCGAGGGGAGCCGAGACGAAGCGTCTCGCCCGATGGTCTCTTTCCGGCCATACCCGGCCGGCCGGGTAGCGTGACGGGTCGGATGAGCAGGCGTGCGGCGATCGCCGCAGGTACGGGAGGTACGGGCGCAGTGGCGGACGCGGTGGAGAGCACGGCATTCACGGAGCGGCGGGCGCGCGAGCTCCTCGCGGCGGCGGTGCCGGAGGCGCCGGCGGCCGACGCGGCCCTGCTCGCGCTCGGCGAGAACGCGGTCTTCGCCGTCGGCGCGCTCGTCGTCAAGGTGGGCCGCGACGCGTCACTGCTGGAGCGGGCGCGCCACGAACTGCGGGTCGCCGACTGGCTGGCGGAGCAGGGTGTCCCGGCCGTGCGCGCCGCCGAGCCCGCGCCGCGGACGGCCGGAGGGCACCCCGTGACCCTCTGGCACCGGCTGCCCGAGGCCCTGCGCCCGGCCACCCCCGCCGACCTCGCCGGGCTGCTGCGCATCCTCCACGCCCTGCCCGCCCCGGACTTCGCCCTGCCCCGGCGCGAACTGCTGGGCGGCGTCGAGCGGTGGCTGCGGCTGGCCGGGGACGCGATCGACCCCGCGGATGCGGCCTACCTGCGCGAGCGGCGGGACGGCTTCGCGGCGCAGGCCGCGGCCCTGACCCCGCACCTGCCCCCGGGCCCGATCCACGGGGACGCCCTCCCGCGCAACGTGCACATCGGCCCGGACGGGCCGGTCCTGGTGGACCTGGAGACCTTCGCGGGCGACCTGCGCGAGCACGACCTCGTCGTCCTCGCCCTCAGCAAGGACCGCTACGGCCTGCCGGCCGTCGTCTACGACATCTTCGTACGGACGTACGGCTGGGACGTACGGGAGTGGGAGGGCTGTCCGGTCCTGCGCGGTGCGCGCGAGACGGCGAGTTGCGCCTGGGTGGCCCAGCACGCGCCGGGCAACGCCGCGGCTCGCGCGGAGTTCGGCCGCCGGGTGGCGTCACTGCGGGAGGGTGATGCCGCGGTGCGGTGGTATCCCTTCTGAGGGCCCCCGTCCTCAGGGCTCCTGCCGGGCCCGGTCGGTCGGCTGCGGGCCGTGCGTGGCTGGTCGCGCAGTTCCCCGCGCCTCTTATAGGGGCGCTCGCGCAGCGGCCTGCGCGCAGGCGACCGGAGCCCGTACGGGCATCGCCTCCCCCGCGGAGCGGTCAGCGCACGGGCCAGCGGGCGTCCACCGTCGCCGTCGCATCGCCCTTGCGGCGCAGCCAGGATTCGTAGCCCCTCGCCCAGTCGGCGTACCAGCGCTCCTGGTCCCGGTGGAGGTCCCAGGGGGCGGCCCCGGCCACCTCCGGGTAGTGCTCGGCGAGGGCGCAGGCCACGCGGACGGCCGCGAGGGCGTCGGCGCCGGCCTCGTGGGCGTCCTCCAGGGTCACGCCGTAGACCCGGCAGACCGTCTCCAGGTTCCGCTTGCCCTTGCGGTAGCGGTCGAGGGCGCGGTCCATGGTGAGCGGGTCGACGACCGGGCCCGTGCCCTGCCCGCCGGGATCCGCGGTGCCCGCGGCCGACAGCCGCTCCGCGAGGGAGGGCAGCCCGTGCCGCCGGAGCTCCGCCGCGAGGATGGTGAGGTCGAAGGCGGCGTTGTAGGCGACGACGGCCGCGCCCGCCGACCAGTGGGCGACCAGGATGTCCGCTATCTCGTCGGCCACCTCGCGGGCGGGCCTGCCGAGGGCGGCGCGCTCGCTGGTGATGCCGTGGATGGCCGCGGCCTCGTCCGGGATGGGGACGCCGGGATCGGCCAGCCACTCCCTGCGGCCGACGGGCTCCCCGGCCTTGGTCTCGACGACGGCCGCCGTGACGATCCTCGCCTCGGCCGGATCCGTGCCCGTGGTCTCCAGGTCGAAGCCGATCAGCAGCTCCTGATGCCACCCCATCGCGGTCCCCCTTCGTGGTGCTTCCCCCGACTGGTCCCCAGCGTCGCACGCCCCACTGACAGCGCCCCGTCCCGGCCTGCGGGAACGCCGTCGCGGGCGGCCGTCACGAGACCGGGCGCGAGTCCGCCCACACGCTCTCGAACTCCTCGCGGTAGGTCTCGAAGAGCCCGTGCTCGGGCTCGCGCCCGTCGCGGACGACGGTGCCGCCGCCGCGCAGCACCAGCACGGGGGCCTCCATGCCGCGGGCCTTGCGCAGGTAGGACTGGACGACGGCCAGCCCGTCCGGGCCGTCGCCGTTGACGAGGTAGGCGGTGAAGCGCGGCGTCTCGTCGAAGACGCGGATCTCGAAGGCGGCGGTGTCGCGCAGCCGGTCGCGCACGCGGCGCATGTGCATGATGTTCATCTCGACGGACCGGCTCATCTCGCCCTTCTTGATGCCCAGCTCCCGCTCCCGGCGCCGCACGGCGCTGCTGGCGGGGTTGAGGAAGAGCAGGCGGGCCCGGCAGCCGGCCTCGGCGAGCCGGACCAGCCGGCGCCCCGAGTAGTTCTGGACGAGCAGGTTCAGGCCTATGCCGACGGCGTCGAGGCGGCGGGCGCTGCCGAAGAGGTCCTCCACGGGCAGCTGGCGCTGCAGCCGGACCCGGTCGGGGTGGACGCCCACGACGTCGGCGTAGCGGTCGCCCACGATGTCCTCGACGGCGTCGACGGGCAGCCGGTCGGCGGAGCGGGCGCCCGTGCCGGCGCCGCCGCCGAGGATCGTCAGCAGGCGGCCGGCGGCCCGCTCGGCCTGGGCGAGGACGGTCTCGGACAGGGCGCGGTTGCGGGAGACGACGTTGCGCGTCACCTCCAGCTCGTCCAGTGCCAGTTCCAGCTCGCGCCGGTCGTCGAGGTACGGCTCGAAGCAGGGCCAGTGCTGGACGAGGAGCTCGCGCAGCTGGGGCAGGGTGAGGAAGCTGAGGACGTTGTCGTCGGCCGGGTCCAGCAGGTAGCCCTTGCGGCGGCTGACCTCGCGCACCGCCACGGCCCGCTGCACCCACTCCTGCCCGGCCGGGCCGGCCGCGGCGACGACCCACTCGTCCTCGCCGTGCACCGGCTCGTAGACGGGCCGCAGGACGGCGGCGACGACAGCGCGCAGCCGCTGCTCCACCAGGTTGAGCCAGATGTAGGCGCGGCCGGCCCGCCGGGCGCGGGTGCGCACCTCGCCCCACGCCTCGGCGTCCCAGTCCAGTGCGGCGCCGATCTCCACGGGGCGTGCCACGGACACGGCGCCGGGAGGTGTGTCGGCCGAGCCGTCACCCCCGGGACTTCCGTCTCCAGGGGGCAGCTCCAGCCCGCCCGAGCTCACAGTGCACCGCCCTTCCGCCCCCGTCCAACGATCAAGGCAGACTACTGTGCGGGCGGCAGGCCCTGCACCCGGACGGGTCCGGTCCTCCGCCAACTCTCCCGTTCCGGAAACCTGTTGTCCGCCCGCCCGGCGCGGGGAGTGAGCCGTTTCATAGCGGCGGGGGCGCAAAACGCGCGGTGAGAGCCGTGCGAGCACCCGTCCGGGCGCGCCGGGCCGCCGGTTTCCGGGGCCCGGGAGGAGGGGGTGGAGCGGGGGCGCACCCCCGCCGGGTCACCCGGTCGGACGAGCCGAAGGGGGCTGTGGTTGCGCTCCTTTTGGGGAAGATCTGGCGAAAGGGCGCCCCGTCCGGTCCGATTGGGCGAGGATGCCGCTTCGGCCCGTACGCGCGTCTCGAACAGGAGGCCCGGCGCGTGCGGCGGCGAGGACGGCCCCCGAGTACAGCCTGGGACAACGGAAGAACGGAAGAGTCGATGCAGGTCTGGCCGGGACAGGCGTACCCCCTCGGCGCGACGTACGACGGCGCCGGCACCAACTTCGCGGTCTTCTCGGAGGTCGCCGAGCGGATCGAGCTGTGCCTCCTGCACGACGACGGCTCGGAGACGGCCGTGGAGCTGCGCGAGAGCGATGCCTTCGTACGGCACGCCTACCTCCCGGGGGTGATGCCGGGTCAGCGGTACGGCTTCCGGGTGCACGGGCCCTACGAGCCGGAGCACGGGCACCGCTGCAACTCCGCCAAACTGCTGCTGGACCCCTACGCCCGGGCCGTGAGCGGGGCCGTCGGCTGGGGCGAGGCCGTCTACGGCTACCACTTCGGGCGGCCGGAGAAGCGCAACGACATGGACTCGGCGCCGCACATGATGACGTCGGTGGTCGTCAATCCGTACTTCGACTGGGGGGACGACCGCCCGCCGCGCACCGACTACCACCGCACGGTCATCTACGAGGCCCACGTCAAGGGCCTGACGATGCGCCATCCGGCGCTTCCGGAGGAGATCCGCGGCACGTACGCGGCGCTGGCCCACCCCGCCGTGATCGAGCACCTGACGGAGCTGGGGGTCACGGCGATCGAACTGATGCCGGTCCATCAGTTCGTCAACGACCACCGGCTGGTGGACGCGGGCCTGGCCAACTACTGGGGCTACAACACCATCGGTTTCTTCGCCCCGCACAACGCCTACGCCTCCTGGGGCGACCGGGGCCAGCAGGTGCTGGAGTTCAAGTCGGCGGTGCGGGCGCTGCACGCGGCGGGCATCGAGGTCATTCTCGATGTGGTCTACAACCACACGGCCGAGGGCAGCCACCTGGGGCCCACGCTCTCCTTCCGGGGCCTGGACAACGCCTCGTACTACCGGCTCGCGGACGACCCTCAGTACTACATGGACACCACCGGCACCGGCAATTCCCTGCTGATGCGCAGTCCGCACGTCCTGCAGCTCATCATGGACTCGCTGCGGTACTGGGTGACCGAGATGCGGGTGGATGGATTCCGCTTCGATCTGGCGGCGACGCTCGCGCGCCAGTTCCACGAGGTGGACCGGCTCTCGTCCTTCTTCGACCTGGTGCAGCAGGATCCGGTGGTCAGCCGGGTGAAGCTGATCGCGGAGCCGTGGGATGTCGGCGAGGGCGGCTACCAGGTCGGGAACTTCCCCCCGCTGTGGGCCGAGTGGAACGGAAAGTTCAGGGACACCGCCCGGGACCTGTGGCGCGGCGAGCCGGCCACCCTGGCGGAGTTCGGCTCCCGGCTGACGGGCTCCTCCGACCTCTACCAGGGCGACGGCAGGCGCCCCCTGGCCTCCGTCAACTTCGTCACCTGCCACGACGGCTTCACCCTGCACGACCTCGTCGCGTACAACGGCAAGCACAACGAGGACAACGGCGAGGACAACCGCGACGGCGAGAACCACAACCGGTCCTGGAACTGCGGGGCCGAGGGCGAGAGCGACGACCCGCAGGTGCTCGCGCTGCGCGAGCGCCAGATGCGCAACTTCGTCGCCACCCTGATGGTGTCGCAGGGCGTGCCCATGCTCAGCCACGGCGACGAGTTCGCGCGCAGCCAGCGGGGCAACAACAACGCCTACTGCCAGGACAACGACGTCTCCTGGGTGCACTGGCCGCACCCCGGGGACGAGTCCTCCGCGCGCGCCCGGCGGATGCTCGCCTTCACCCGGGCGATGGTGTGGCTGCGCCGCGACCACCCCGTCTTCCGGCGCCGCCGCTTCTTCCACGGCCGTCCGGTGCAGGGCACCCACGACGAGCTGTCCGACATCGCATGGTTCACCCACGAGGGTGAAGAGATGCGGGACAGCGACTGGCAGGCCGCCCAGGCCAAGTCGCTCACGGTCTTCCTCAACGGCGGGGCGATCTCCGAGCCCGGGCCGCGCGGCGAGCCGGTCGTCGACGACTCCTTCCTGCTGATGTTCAACGCGCACGACAAGCCGCTCGACTTCGTCGTGCCCGCCGACCACGGCAGGCTGTGGCAGGTCGTGGTCGATACCGCCGGGCCCGAGGGCGTGGCGACCGACGGGCCGAAGATCCGGGCCGGGGACCGCCTGACGCTGGCCGACCGCAGCCTCGCGGTGTTGCAGCGCCCGGCGTAGTCCCCTGCGGCAAGACCGCCGCGAGTGGGTACGTACGTTCCCATGAGGCTCCACAGCGCTGTGCCGACCGCGACCTACCGGCTCCAGCTCCAGCCGGCCTTCCCCTTCCGGGCGGCCGAGGAGGCCGTGCCGTACCTGGCCTCCCTCGGGGTGTCCCACCTGCACCTGTCGCCCGTCCTGGAGGCCGTCCCCGGCTCCACGCACGGCTACGACGTCGTCGACCACTCGGCCGTACGGGCCGAGCTCGGCGGCGAGGAGGGCCTGCGGTCCCTGGCCCGCACCGCCCGGGAGCACGGGATGGGCCTGATCCTCGACATCGTCCCCAACCACATGGCCCTGCCCGCGCCCGCGACGCTCAACGGCCCGCTCTGGGAGGTCCTGCGGGACGGCCCGGCCTCGCGCTACGCGCGCTGGTTCGACATCGACTGGGCCGAGCACGGCGGCAAGGTGCTGCTGCCCGTGCTGGCCGGCCCGCTCGGCGGGGAGCTGCGCCACTTCAGCGTCGCGGGCCGCTCGGGCTCTTCGGGGCGCGTGCTGCGCTACCACGACCACGCCTTCCCGCTGCGGCCCGGCACGGAGCGGCTGCCGCTGCCCGACCTGCTGGACGCCCAGTGGTACCGGCCCGCCTGGTGGCGGCTGGCCCGCACGGAGCTGAACTACCGGCGCTTCTTCACCGTCTCCGAGCTGATCGCGGTCCGCGTGGAGGACCCGGAGGTCTTCGCCGCCACCCACGGCAAGGTGGTGCAGCTGCTGCAGGAAGGGGTGGCCGACGGGCTGCGCGTCGACCACCCGGACGGGCTCGCCGACCCCGCCGGCTACCTCCACCGACTCGCCGAGGCCACGGACGGCCGGTGGACGGTCGTCGAGAAGATCCTCAGCCGCGACGAGCGCCTGCCCGGCGACTGGCCCGTCGCCGGGACCACCGGCTACGACGCCCTGCGCCACCTCGACGGCCTCTTCGTCGACCCCGCGGGCGCCGCCGAACTGGGAGCCCGCTACCGCGCCTTCACCGGCCTGCCGCCCGACCGCGGCGGCGACTGGCCCGCCACGGTGCGCCGCGCCGCGTACAAGGTGATCACCCACGAGCTGGCCGCGGAGACCGAGCGGCTGGTGCGCACCGCCGGCCGGATCTGCGAGGGCGCGCACCGGCTGCGCGACACCGCCCCGTGGGCCCTGCGCACCGCCCTGCGCGAGATCCTCGTCCGGCTGCCCGTCTACCGGCCCTACGCGGTGCCCGGGCGGCCCCCGGCCCCGATCGACGCCGCCCTGCTCGACCAGGCCGCCCAGGACGCGCGCGGCGCCTTCGCCGTGCCCGAGGAGGCCTGCGCGGCCGAGGTCGTCCGGGACGCGGCGCTCGGCCGCCTGGGGCAGGGGCCGGACCAGCGGGACTTCTGCGCACGGTTCGCGCAGACCGCCTCCGCGCTGCGCGCCAAGTCCGTCGAGGACACCGCCTTCTACCGGCACGCGCCGCTGCTGTCGGCCGCGGAGGTCGGCGGCGACCCGGGCCGGCCCGCCGTCTCCCCGGAGGACTTCCACGCCTACTGCGCCCGCCTGCAGCACGACTGGCCGGCGACCGGGACGGTGCTGTCCACGCACGACACCAAGCGCAGCGCCGACGTACGGGCCCGGATCGCGGCGCTGAGCGAGTGCCCCGGCCGGTGGGCGGACCTGATGGACCGGCTGGCGGCCGGGGCCGCCGAGCCCTGCGC
>NZ_JBAMDC010000131.1:0-16230 GCF_036961605.1 Streptomyces sp. KLMMK | reverse complement strand
GTACGCATGATGACCGGCGGAATGGGCCGGGATCCCGGGATGTTGATACGGATCCGCGTCGTCAGCGTGGTCTCGGTCTTGGGCTCTTCGGGCCTGGAGGCCGCGGCCCCGCGGGCCTGCTCCTCACTGCCGTACGGAGGGGTCCCGGACGGGTAGGCGGCGCCACCGCGCCCCTGGGGCCCGGAGGACGAACTGTCAGATTCACGGCTCAAAGCAGGTTCTCCCGGTTAGCTCCGCCGCCCGTCATGACCTCGCTCGGGCGGCTCGGCGGCGCGCACCACCATACTGGGCACCGCGCACACGCACTTGACGACCGCCGGTTCACACCGGCGGACGGGAGCGCGCTGCGTGGCCGCGCGCCGTCGGCCCGTCACGGGACAAGTCCGGCAGATACCGGATGACCTGCTAGGGAGCCGAACGACACTCAGGCAGAAATCGTCACGTCACTTGCCAAGTCGGACCGAAGGTCCGTCCGGTTGCGGCAGTTTCGGCACAGTGGCGCACATCACAGCCAGCGCCATCCCGCCCAGCAGGAAGACGTAGGCGCCGATTCCGGCGCCGAAGAAGAAGTCGCCCTCGGGGCGGGACGAGGTCATCAGGAGCACCGCGACGAGCCAGCCGCCGCCGGCCGCCGCCCCGCCGGTGCGGCTGCCCGTGGCGGTCACCGCGCCGTAGCTGAGGCCCGCGACGGCGAGCAGGGCCAGCGACAGGCCGCCGGGGAACCAGCCGCCCTGGGTGAGCGCGCCGGCGAAGCCGGTCGCGGCGCCGAGGACGAAGAGGCCGGCGAAGGCGGCGATGCGCCCGGCGCTCAGCGGGGTGGTCATCCCGGTCATGCGTCCACCCCGGCGAACAGGTCGTCCTCGCGGGGGCCCGCGGCCCGGCCGCGGACGAGCTTGTAGTACTCGTCGGCGAGGATCGGCTGGCCCAGGTCGTTGGAGAGCGCGAAGAACGGACCGTCCACGGCGATCTGGGTGGCGTGGGCACGCATCGCCGCGGCCTTGGCCTCCGCATGACCGGCGGTCGCGATCGCGGCCGTCACCTCCTCGTCGGGGACGACGCCCGGCACGTCGGCCGGGGAGGCGATGCCCGGGAAGGGGATCTCGCGGCCCGCGGCGCGCAGCCGGGCGAAGCCCTCCTCCACGACGGACAGCGGGACGCAGTTCCAGTAGACCTTCGCGATCTCGTGGGGGTCGCCGAGGTCGCGCCGGAAGGCCGTCTCGCCGGCGAGCTCCGCGGCGCGCATCGCGACGCGGTGCGCCTGGATGTGGTCGGGGTGGCCGTAGCCGCCGTTCGGGTCGTAGGTGACGAGCACCTGCGGCCGCACCTCGCGAATCACCTCAACGAGGGACGCGGCCGCCTCGTCCACGTCCGCCCGCCAGAAGCACTCGGGGTGGTCGTTCTGCGGCGCGCCCATCATTCCCGAGTCCCGGTAGCGCCCGGCGCCGCCGAGAAGGCGGTGGTCGGTGACGCCGAGCTCCTTCATGGCGGCCGAGAGCTCACCGGCGCGGAAGGGCCCGAGGGCGTCCTCCCGGTCGGCGGCGAGGTGCGCCAGATCGGCCGGGATCACCTCGCCCTCTTCGCCGAGCGTGCAGGTCACGAGGGTGACGTGGGCCCCTTCGGCCGCGTACTTGGCCATGGTCGCGCCGTTGTTGATGGATTCGTCGTCCGGGTGCGCGTGCACCAGGAGGAGCCGGCGACCCGGCAGGAAGGAGCTGTCGGTCATGGAACCAGCCTACGAGTCCTGCGGGCCCGGCGGACCCCCGCCCGCGGACCCGGGGCGGACGCCCTCAGAACTTGATGTTGCTGATCACGTCGGTGGCGCTCTTGGTCACCTGGTGGATCGTCGGCCCGAGGGACGAGCTCGCCAGATAGAAGCCCAGCAGGACACAGACCGCTGCGTGACCGGCCTTCAGCCCGGACTTCCGGCACAGCATGAAGACGACGATCGCCAGCAGCACCACCGCCGAAATCGAGAGTGCCACGGCGGTTCACCTCCAGTAAACGCGCGGTTGGACGGATGAGAACGACAACAAGCGACGAACAAGCGACGAACAAAAACGACGAAACGCCGAACGGGCAGGCCGAACGGGGTGGAGCGGTTGTCACGCGAAACTCATCTGGCTATGCGTCCGTGATCATAACTTTCCAGAGCGTGACCCAGCACTGGGTGCATGGGGGCAATTCCGGGGCGCACGGCGGAATCTCGCCGCCTCGCCGTAGGCTCGGCGGCATGACCGGACAAGTCTCGTTCCCGCGACAGTACGCCCGTACGCAGCGCTTCTCGCTCGGCGCGCCGCGCTCGTTCACCGTGTCACCCGACGGCTCGCGTGTCGTCTTCATCCGCTCGCGTTCCGGCACCGACCGTTCGGGCGTGTTGTGGGTCCTCGACCCCGCCACGGGACGGGAGTTCCCCGCCGCCGATCCGGCCGTGCTGCTGGCCGGGGCCGGAGAGGAGCTGTCGGCCGAGGAGAAGGCCCGGCGCGAGCGGCTGCGCGAGGGGTCGGCGGGCGTCGTCGGCTACGCCGTGGACAGCGCGGCGGAGTTGGCGGCGTTCCCCCTGTCGGGCCGGCTGTTCGTGGCGGAGCTGCGCGGCGGCACCGCCCGTGAACTGCCCGTTCCCGGTCCGGTCGCCGACCCGCGCCCCTCCCCCGACGGCCGCCGGGTCGCCTATGTCGCGGGCGGCGCGCTGCGCGTGGTGGACGTGGAGCCGGCGCCGGGCGAGCCCTCCGGCGCGAGCGCGGACCGGGCCCTGGCCGAGCCGGACGGGCCCACGGTGACCTGGGGGCTCGCGGAATTCGTGGCGGCCGAGGAGATGGACCGCCACCGCGGCTTCTGGTGGGCCCCGGACGGGGAGTCCCTGCTGGCCGCGCGGGTGGACGACGCCCCCGTGCAGCGCTGGTGGATCGCCGACCCGGCCAACCCCGGCAACCGCCCCGCGGAGGTCGGCTACCCGGCGGCGGGCACGCCGAACGCCGAGGTGACGCTCGCGCTGCTGGGCCTGGACGGAACCCGCACGGACGTCCGGTGGGACCGCGCGCGCCACCCGTACCTCGCGCGCGTGCACTGGTCGGCGGGCGGGCCCCCGCTGCTGCTGGTGCAGAGCCGCGACCAGCGTCACCAGGCGTATCTCACCGTGGACACCGGGACGGGCGCCACGAGCGTGCTCCACGAAGAGCAGGACGCAAAGTGGCTTGAATTGTTCCCCGGTGTTCCCGCCTGGTCCCCCGACGGGCGCCTGGTGCGCGTCTCGGACGAGGACGGCTCCCGGGCCCTGGTGGTCGGCGACCGCACGCTGACCGGAAGCGGGCTGCACCTGCGCGCCGTCCTCGACATCGGCGCCGGCGACGTGCTCGTCTCCGCTTCCGCCGGGGCCGGCGCGGAGGCGCCCGAGACCGGGGAGACGCACGTCTACCGGGTGAGCGAGCAGGGCGTGGAGCGCGTCTCGCAGGAGCGCGGCTGGCACTCGGCCGTGCGCTCGGGGGCGGTCACCGTCCTGGTGTCCGCGGTACCGGAGCGCGCCGGGGCCGCTGTCCGGGTCCTGCGCGACGGCGCGGAGGCGACCGGCGTGACCTCGTATGCCGAAGCGCCGGTGCTCACCTCGCGCGCACGGCTCACGGAGGCGGGCGCGCGCCGGATCCCGTGCGCCGTACTCCTTCCGACGGGCTACACGGAGGGCGACGGACCGCTTCCGGTCCTCATGGACCCCTACGGCGGCCCGCACGGCCCGCGCGTGGTCGCCGGGCACAACGCCCACCTGACCTCGCAGTGGTTCGCCGACCAGGGCTTCGCCGTGGTCGTCGCCGACGGCCGGGGCACCCCGCACCGCTCCCCCGCCTGGGAGAAGGCGATCCACGAGGACTTCGCCGGCGTCACCCTGGACGACCAGGTCGAGGCCCTGCAGGCGCTGGCCGCGGACTTCCCCCTGGACCTGGGCCGGGTGGGCATCCGCGGCTGGTCCTACGGCGGCTACCTCGCGGCGCTGGCCGTGCTGCGCCGCCCGGACGTCTTCCACGCGGCCGTCGCGGGCGCCCCGGTGACCGACTGGCGGCTGTACGACACGCACTACACCGAGCGCTACCTCGGCCTCCCGGAGGAGAAGCCGAAGGTGTACGCCCACAACTCGCTGGTCACCGACGACGGGCTGGCGGAGGCGGCGGGCCCGGTCCGGCCGCTGATGATCGTCCACGGGCTGGCCGACGACAACGTGGTCGCGGCGCACACCCTGCGGCTGTCCTCGGCGCTGCTGGCGGCGGGCCGGCCGCACGAGGTGCTGCCGCTGTCCGGCGTGACGCACATGACCCCGCAGGAGCAGGTCGCAGAGAACCTCCTGCTGCTCCAAGTCGACTTCCTCAAGAAGTCCCTGGGCATGGCCTGACCCTGCGCGCCCCCGCCCGCGGGGGCCGCGCGCGGCGTGCCCGCCACCCCGGCCGGGCACGCCGCGTCAAGCACGCCGCGTCGTCGATACGTCGTCGATCCGCTCAACGTTCACTCAAGAAGCGCCGCTCGCCCCCTCGCGGTCGGCAGCCCTCTTGACTGCGCTGTGAATCCGTTGCGAAAGTCCGCTCAACCCACTGCGCGCGCCGGTGCGTCCGCAGTGGGTTCGACGACGACAGTGCGGGGGATTACGCGATGACGAGTTCCTCCCCGGCCCCGGTGGCGCATCCGGAACCGGTCGGCAGATCACCCGGACAGCTGATGCGGCGGCGCTTCAAACGCGACCGTCCGGGTGTCGTCTCCGCCTACGTGGTGACGTTCTTCTTCCTGGTCGCGCTGGCGGCACCACTGATCGCGAAGCTCTACGGCAGGAATCCGACGGAGACCTACGGGCTGAACGAGCCGGGCCTGCTCAACGAGTTCGGCTATCCGGTGAAGCCCAACGGAGGGATTTCGGGGGACTTCTGGTTCGGCATCGAACCCACCCTCGGCCGGGACGTCCTGACCCAGCTGGTCTACGGAATCCGTACGTCCCTGCTCATCGCTGCGGCCGCCACGGTCCTGTGCGTCCTGACCGGCGTGCTCATCGGGGTGACGGCCGGATATCTGGGCGGCCGGACCGACTATCTGCTCGGCCGTTTCATCGACTTGCTGCTGGCCTTCCCGAGCCAGCTGTCGTTCATCGCCTTCACCCCGGTCGTCTACGCGCTCTTCGTGAGCCCGGAGAAGGAGACCCCGACCTATCTGCGTGTGCTGACGCTGATTCTGGTGCTGTGGGTGCTGGGCTGGATGGGGCTGGCGCGGCTGCTGCGCGGGCAGGTGCTGAGTCTGCGGGAGCGGGAGTTCGTCGAGGCGGCGCGGGTCACCGGCGCGTCGCCCTGGCGGATCATCACCAAGGAGCTGCTGCCCAACCTCTGGACGCCCATCCTGGTGCAGTCGACGCTGATGCTGCCCAGCTTCGTGACCATCGAGGCCGGGCTGTCCTTCATCGGCGTCGGCATCGTGGAGCCCACGCCGGACTGGGGCCGGATGTTCGCCAACGGCGCCCACTACTACGAGAGCGACATCACCTACATCTTCTTCCCCGGCCTCGCGATGATCGTTTTCGTGGTCGCCTTCAACCTGCTCGGGGACTCGGTCCGGGACGCCTTCGACCCGCGGACCGGACGCTGAGGACGTGCACACAGGAACCGCCGACGACGGACAGGCAGGTGCATCGACCCATGACGCCCACGACGAAGCCCACCACGGGACTCCTCCGCTCCAGAGGCCGGCGCGCGGCCGCGGCGGCCGCCCTGGCCTCCGGCGCCCTCGTGCTCTCCGCGTGCAGCAGCGGAGGCGGCGGGGGCGGCGGTGACAAGAGCGCGGGGCCCGGCACGGACAAGAACGCCTCCGCCAACTACTCGGTCGGCACCAAGGAGGACTCCGCCGGGCCGGCCCCCGAGGTGCCCGGCGCGAAGAAGGGCGGAACGGTCGGCGTCCTGCAGCGCGACGCATTCGTCCACCTCGACCCCGGGCAGATCTACTACAACGACATGCTCGCCAACCAGATGCTCTACAACCGCACGCTCACCTCGTACAAGGTGGACGACAAGGGCAAGGTGAAGATCGTCGGCGATCTGGCGACCGACGCGGGCACGCCGTCCGACGGCGGGAAGACCTGGAAGTTCACCCTCAAGGACGGGCTGAAGTTCGAGGACGGCTCGCCCATCACCTCCAAGGACGTGCGCTGGGGGATCGAACGGCTCTACGCCGAGTTCGAGACCGACGGCCCGCAGTACATCCCGCAGTGGCTCTCCGGCGACGGCACGGCCTTCCGCAAGGCGCTGCCCGACGGCCCGTACAAGGGCGCGCACCTGCCCGCGTCCGTGCTGGACACCCCGGACGACAAGACCATCGTCTTCCACTTCCGCCAGCCGCACGCCGACACCCCCTTCGCCACCGCCATGCCGAACATCGGCGCCGTCAAGGCGGAGAAGGACACGCAGCGCAAGTACGACAACGCCCCCTTCGCCTCCGGCCCCTACAAGGTCGGCGAGTACAAGGTCGGCAAGTCGCTGACGCTCGTGCGCAACGAGCACTGGGACCCGAAGACCGACCCGATCCGGCACCAGTACGCCGACCGGTTCCAGATCAGCTTCGGCCACCAGTACGCGGACTCCACGCGGCGCTACCTCGCCGACCAGGGCGCCGACAAGAACACCCTGTCGTTCTCCAACGCCGTCGCCCCGGAGATGACCGAGAAGGTCCTCGGCCAGGCCGACACCAAGGCGCGCCGGCACGTGGAGATCCAGCCGTACGTGGACTACATCAGCTTCAACATGGACCGGCTCAAGGACGTCAACGTCCGCAAGGCGCTCGCGTACGCGATGCCCAACGGGCAGATCCTCCAGCAGAACGGCGGCGCGACGGCCGGGGTGGTCGCCACCAACCTCCTCTCCCCCGCCATGGACGGCTACCGGCCGACCGACCCGTTCCGGAAGAAGGACAAGCCGGCCGGCGACCCGGACAAGGCCCGCGAACTGCTCAAGGCGGCCGGCAAGGAGGGCCAGGAGATCGTCTACGCCTACGCCAACACCGACATCCAGCAGAAGGTCTCCGTGGTCGTCACCCAGGCCCTGGAACGCGCGGGCTTCAAGGTGCAGAAGAAGGAGATCGACGCCAACACCTGGCGGACCGCGATCGCCGAGGTGAAGAACAAGTTCGACATCTACCGCACCTCCTGGGGCGCGGACTGGCCCGTCGCCTCGACCGTCGTGCCGCCCCTCTTCGACGGCCGGCAGATCGCCGACGGCTCCCAGAACTACGGCCACCTCGACAACCCCGCCGTCAACAAGGAGATCGACCGGATCAACGCGATCCCCGACGTGAAGCAGGCCGCGCCCGAGTGGCAGAAGCTCGCCGACAAGATCCTCACCGAGGACGTGCCGGGCGTGCCGACCTTCTACAACACCCAGTTCTCCCTGTGGGGCTCGAACCTGGGCGGCGTCCGCTACCAGCCGGTCTACGGAACCGTCGACCCGACCGGCGTCTACGTCAAGTAACGCTTCCCCGGACGGCGGACCATGCTGCGCTTCCTCGCGCGCCGCTCGCTCGGCGCCCTCGTCATCATCGTGCTGATCAGCGCGATCACCTTCGCCCTGTTCTTCGCGCTGCCCTCCCAGCCGGCCCTGATGTCCTGCGGCAAGAACTGCACCCCGGACGCCATCGCCCTGATCAACAAGAACCTCGGCCTGGACGAGCCGGTGCCCGTGCAGTACTGGCACTACATGGCGGGCATCTTCACCGGCCGCGACTTCACCGTCGGCCACTGCCCGGCGCCCTGCTTCGGCTACTCGTTCTCCAACCAGCAGCCGGTGTGGGGCACCATCGTGGACCGCTTCCCCACGACCCTGTCCATCACGCTCGGCGGGGCCGCCGTCTTCCTCGTCGTCGGCGTCGGCATCGGCATGATCGCCGCCGCCTTCCGCGGGACCTGGATCGACAAGTTCTTCAGCTCCCTGTCCCTCGTCGGCAACGCCCTGCAGATCTACTTCGTCGGCGTCATCGCCCTGGCCGTGCTCGTCAGCGGGCTGCACTGGATGGACAACCCGGCCTACCACCCGATCACCGAGGACCCGGTGAAGTGGTTCACCGGCATGCTCATCCCCTGGCTGGTGCTGTCCATCATCTTCATCGCCAACTACAGCCGGATGACGCGCTCCCAGATGATCGAGCAGCTCGGCGAGGACCATGTGCGCGCGGCCCGCGCCAAGGGCCTGGGCCGGCGCGCCGTCTTCTTCCGCTACGCCTGGCGGGGCGCGCTCGCGCCCATCGTCACCATCTTCGGCATCGACCTCGGGTCGCTCTTCGGCGGCGCGATCATCACCGAGTTCACCTTCAGCCTGCACGGCCTGGGCCGGCTCGCGGTGTCCTCGGTGAGCGAGACCGACCTGCCGACCCTGATGGCGGTGATGCTCGTCGGCTGCACGGCGATCGTCGTCGCCAACATCGTGGTGGACGCCGCCTACGCCGTCATCGACCCGCGCGTGCGGCTCGCCTAGCCGTCAGGAGACCGCAGTTGACCCCCTTCCTCTCCGTGCGCGACCTGTACGTGCGCTTCGCCACCGAGGACGGCACCGTACGGGCCGTCGACGGCCTGTCCTTCACCCTGGAGCGCGGCCGCACGCTCGGCATCGTCGGCGAGTCCGGCTCCGGGAAGTCCGTCACCAACCTCGCCGTGCTCGGGCTGCACGACCCGCGCACCACCGAGATCCGCGGCGAGGTCCGGCTCGACGGGCAGGAGCTGACCGGGGCGCCGGAGTCCGTCCTGGAGAAGCTGCGCGGGAACAGGATGGCGATGGTCTTCCAGGACTCGCTCACCGCCCTCTCCCCGTACTACACCGTCGGCCGGCAGATCGCCGAGCCGTACCGCAAGCACACCGGCGCCTCCCGGCGGGAGGCCCGGCTGCGGGCGGTCGAGATGCTGCGCCGGGTCGGCATCACCGACCCGGCGCTGCGCGTCGACGACTACCCCCACCAGTTCTCCGGCGGGATGCGGCAGCGCGCGATGATCGCGATGGCGCTGGTCTGCGACCCCGAGCTGCTCATCGCCGACGAGCCGACGACCGCGCTCGACGTCACCGTGCAGGCCCAGATCCTCGACCTGCTCAAGGAGCTCCAGCAGCAGACCGGCGCGGCCATCGTCCTCGTCACCCACGACCTGGGCGTCGTCGCCGGCACGGTGGACGACCTGCTGGTGATGTACGCCGGGCGGGCCGTCGAACAGGGACCCGTGCGGGAGGTGCTGCGGGCGCCCCGGCACCCGTACACCTGGGGTCTGCTGGGCTCCATGCCCCGGCTCTCCTCCGACGTCGGGCGGCCGCTCACCCCCATCCCAGGCACCCCGCCCAGCCTGCTGGCCCCGCCGCCCGGCTGTCCCTTCCACCCGCGCTGCGCGTACGCCGCCGACGTGGCGGAGGACCGCTGCCGCACGGAGCGGCCGTCCCTGCCGCCCGGCCGGGGAGCGGCCTGCCACCTCGGGGAGGAGCGGCAGCGCAGCGTGTTCGCGGAGCAGATCCGACCCCGGCTCGGCTGAGGAGCAGCGACCATGGACGAGAAGAGCCCCCGGGTCGGCGAGCCGCTGCTCGTCGCCGAGAACCTCACCAAGCACTTCCCGGTGCGCGGCGGATTCCCCGTCCGGCGGACCGTCGGCGCCGTGCAGGCCGTCGACGGCATCGACCTGACCGTGCGCGCCGGGGAGAGCTTCGGCCTGGTCGGCGAGTCCGGCTGCGGCAAGTCGACCACCGGCCGGCTGCTCACCCGGCTGCTGGAGCCGACGGCCGGGCGGATCCGCTACCGGGGCCGCGACATCACCCACGCCGGGCGCAGGCAGCTCGCCCCCGTCCGCTCCGAGATCCAGATGATCTTCCAGGACCCGTACGCGTCGCTGAACCCGCGGCAGACGGTCGGCCGGATCGTCTCCGGGCCCTTGGAGATCCACGGCATCGAGCCGCCGGGCGGGCGTGAGGCGCGCGTGCGCGAGCTCCTGGAGACCGTGGGGCTCAGCCCCGAGCACTACAACCGCTTCCCGCACGAGTTCTCCGGCGGGCAGCGGCAGCGGATCGGGGTGGCCAGGGCGCTCGCCCTGGACCCGAAGGTCGTCGTCGCCGACGAGCCTGTCTCGGCGCTCGACGTCTCCATCCAGGCGCAGGTCGTCAACCTGCTGCAGTCGCTGCAGCGGGAGCTGGGCATCGCCTTCCTGTTCATCGCCCACGACCTGGCCGTGGTGCGGCACTTCTCGCAGCGCGTCGCCGTGATGTACCTCGGCAGGATCGTGGAGACGGGCTCCCGCGACGACATCTACCGGCGGCCGCGCCACCCGTACACGCACGCGCTGCTGTCGGCGGTGCCGGAGGCGTACGGTGCGCCGGGGCGCGAACGCATCCGTCTCACCGGTGACGTGCCGTCCCCGGTCGCCCCGCCGTCGGGGTGCCGCTTCCGCACGCGCTGCTGGAAGGCGCGGGAGCGCTGCGCTGCGGAGGACCCGGAACTCGCCCGCGCGGACGGCTCCGCCGAAGGCCACCTGTCGGCGTGCCACTTTCCGGAACCGCCGACGACGGTGGTGCAGCCCGGCGCCTGACGGGGCCTCGGGCGCCCTCACCTCGCCGCAGGCAGGAACTCCCGCCGCCACGGCGATCAACCACAGCGGCGCAGCCCGGCGGGGGCTGAGCGCCGTCGCGGCGGAGGGTTTCGCCGGGGCGGCCAAGGACGGTGAGAGCACTCGGTCACTGCGGCTCGCCGCCCGGCGGCACGCGTTCCTCCGCGTAGTGGCAGGCCGACGCGTGCGCCTCCGGGCCGGCGCCTTCCAGGAACCAGTCCGGGATCTCCAGCGGTGGCACGACCTTCGCGCACTTCTCCTGCGCCTTCCAGCACCGGGTGCGGAAGCGGCACCCCGACGGCGGGTGGGCCGGCGAGGGCACGTCCCCGGTGAGGATGATCCTCCCCCAGCTACCGCTGGCAGGTGCCCCCACACGCTCCTCCCTCCCCCGCGGGTCCGGGACCGGCACGGCCGACAGCAGGGCCTGCGTGTACGGGTGCGTGGCGTGCTCGTAGATCTGGGCGTCCGTGCCCGCTTCGGCGAACCGCCCGAGGTACATCACCGCGACCCGGTCCGAGATGTGCCGGACCACCGACAGGTCGTGGGCGATGAAGACGTACGCCAGGTCGAACTCGGCCTGGAGCCGTTCCAGGAGGTTGACGACCTGGGCCTGGACGGAGACGTCGAGGGCCGAGACGGGCTCGTCGGCGACGATCACCTCGGGCCGCAGGGCGAGCCCCCGTGCGATGCCGATGCGCTGGCGCTGGCCGCCGGAGAACTGGTGCGGGTAGCGGTTGATGTACTCGGGGTTGAGGCCGACGACGTCGAGCAGCTCGCGGACCTTGGCGCGCCGGTCGCCCTTGGGGGCCACCTCGGGGTGGATCTCGAAGGGCTCGCCGATGATGTCGCCGACCGTCATCCGCGGGTTGAGCGAGGTGTACGGGTCCTGGAACACCATCTGGATGTTGCGCCGGACCGCCTTCAGCGCACGCCCGGACAGCTTGGTGACGTCCTCGCCCTTGTAGAGGATCCGCCCGGACGTGGGGCGCTCCAGGTGTACGAGGAGCTTGGCGACCGTGGACTTGCCGCAGCCGGACTCGCCCACGATCCCCAGAGTCTCGCCGCGCCGCAGGTCGAAGGAGACGCCGTCGACGGCGTGCACGGCCCCGATCTGCTTCTTGAAGAGGATGCCCCGGGTGAGCGGGTAGTGCTTGACCAGGTCCCGCACCTCCAGAATGGGCTCGCCGTTACCCGGCATCGTCGAGGGTCTCCTTCCAGAAGTGGCAGGCGCTGGCGCGCCCGGGGGCGACGTCGAAGAGCGGCGGCCGGTCGGTGCGGCAGACCGCCTGGGCGCGCGGGCAGCGCGGGTTGAAGGGGCAGCCGGCGGGGATGTCGGTGAGGCTGGGCGGCAGGCCCTTGATGGCGTAGAGCTCCTTGCCCTTGTGGTCGAGGCGCGGGATGGAGCCGAGCAGGCCGGCGGTGTACGGGTGGGCGGGCGCGGCGTACAGCTGGTGGACGGGTGCGGTCTCGACGATCCGCCCGGCGTACATCACGGCGATCCTGTCGGCGACGTCGGCGACCACGCCCAGGTCGTGGGTGATGAGGATCAGGCCCATGTTGTATTCGCGCTGCAGCTCCGCGAGCAGGTCCATGACCTGGGCCTGGACGGTGACGTCGAGGGCGGTGGTGGGCTCGTCGGCGATGACGAGGTCCGGCTCCAGCGCCAGCGCCATGGCGATCATGATGCGCTGGCGCATGCCGCCGGAGAACTGGTGGGGGTAGTCGCCGGCGCGCTCGGCCGCCGCGGGGATGCGGACGCGCTCCATCAGCTGGACGGCCTTGTCCCGGGAGTCCTTGCGGGTCATGCCGTCGTGGACGGAGAACATCTCGCCGAGCTGGGCGCCCACGCTCATCACGGGGTTGAGGGCCGAGAGCGCGTCCTGGAAGATCATCGACAGTTTGGAGCCGCGGATCCGGCGCCGGGCCTCCCCGCCCATGGTGAGCAGGTCCCGGCCGCGGAAGAGGACCTCGCCGCCGGTGACGTGGCCGGGCGGGGAGTCGAGGATGCCCATGACGGCCTGCGCGGTCACCGACTTGCCGGAGCCGGACTCCCCCAGCACGGCGAGCGTCTCCCCGGCGCGGACGCTGTAGCTGACGCCGTTGACGGCCTTGGCGACGCCGTCGCGGGTGCGGAACTCCACGTGCAGGTCGCGTACGTCCAGCAGGGGCTCGGCCGCGGCCGCCCTCCCGGTGGGCTGTGTCATCCGCCCGCTCCTCAGCGCAGTTTGGGGTCGAGGGCGTCGCGGACCGCGTCGCCGAGCATGATGAACGCCAGCACCGTGATGCTCAGGGCGCCCGCGGGCCACAGCAGCATGTGGGGGGCGTTGCGGATCTGGGTGGAGGCGTTGGAGATGTCGATGCCCCAGGAGACGGTGGGCGGTTTGAGGCCGACGCCCAGGAAGGACAGCGTGGCCTCCAGGGCGATGTACGTGCCGAGGGCGATGGTCGCGACGACGATGACGGGGGCGACGGCGTTCGGCGCGATGTGCCGCAGCAGCAGGCGCGTGCCGCCCGCGCCGAGGGCCCGCGCCGCCTGGACGTAGTCGTGCTGCTTGGCGGTGACGACGGAGCCGCGGGCGATGCGGGAGATCTGCGGCCAGCCGAGCAGCACGATGAAGCCGACGACGGGCCACAGCGAGCCGCTGGTGACCACGGAGAGGAAGACCAGGCCGCCCAGGATGATGGGGATGCCGAAGAAGATGTCGGCGATCCGGGAGAGCAGCGCGTCCCACCAGCCGCCGAAGAAGCCGGCGAGCCCGCCGAGCACGCTGCCGAGCAGGGCGGCGCCGGCGGTGGCGCAGATGCCGACGGTGATGGAGGCGCGGGCGCCGTGGACGGTGCGGGTGTAGACGTCGCAGCCCTGGGTGTCGAAGCCGAAGGGGTGGCCGGGCTGGGAGCCCTCCTGGGCCCTGGCGAGGTCGCACTGCAGGGGGTTCCCGCTCGCGATCAGCCCGGGCCACAGGGCGATGAGGACGAGGAAGACGATGATCAGCGCGGAGACCAGGAAGACGGGGTTGCGCCGCAGGTCGTGCCAGGCGTCGGACCACAGGCTGCGGGCCTTGCCGCTCGTGGGGGCGCCGGGGAGCGGGCCGTCCTCCAGGGTCTCCGCTTCGGTCGTGGCCAGGGACATCGCTCCTCCGCCCGCGGGGGTGACGGCCTCGTCCGGGTCGAGGCTCCCGGGCTCCTTCGGCTCGGGTTCAGGCATAGCGGATCCTCGGGTCGAGCACGGCGTAGAGGAGGTCGACGAACAGGTTCGCCAGCAGGAAGACGATGACGAGGATGGTCACGAAGCCGACGACGGTGGGCGAGTTCTGCCGCAGGACGCCCTGGTAGAGCTGGAAGCCGACGCCGTGGATGTTGAAGATCCGCTCGGTGACGATGGCGCCGCCCATCAGCGCGCCGACGTCGGTGCCGATGAAGGTGACGACGGGGATGAGGGAGTTGCGCAGCAGGTGCCGGGTGACGACGCGGCGGTGCGGCAGGCCCTTGGCGACGGCCGTGCGGACGTAGTCGGCCCGGGAGTTCTCGGCGATGGAGGTGCGCGAGAGGCGGGTGACGTAGGCGAGGGAGGTCAGGGCGAGGACGATGCCGGGCAGCAGCAGCTCGTCGAAGGGCGCCTCGGGGGACACGGACGGCGAGACGATCCCCCATTTGACCCCGAAGAGGTACTGCAGCACGTAGCCGCTGACGAAGGTCGGGATGGAGACGACGATCAGGGTCAGCAGCAGCACGGTGGTGTCGGCGGAGCGGCCGCGCCGCAGGCCGCTGAGGACGCCGAGGGTGATGCCGATGACGATCTCGAAGAGGATCGCCACGAGCGTGAGCCGGAGGGTGACGGGGAAGGCGTCGGCCATCAGCTCGATGACCGGCTGGCCGTTGAAGGCCGTGCCGAAGTCGCCGGAGAGGATCTGGCCCATGTAGTGCCCGTACTGCTTCCACAGGGGCTCGTCGAGGTAGAGCTCCTGGCGGATGCGGGCGGCCGTCGCGGGGTCGGGCGCCTTGTCGCCGAAGAGGGCGGCCACGGGGTCGCCCAGGGCGTAGACCATGAAGAAGATCAGGAACGTGCTGCCGATGAACACCGGGACCATCTGGAGCAGCCGCCGGACCACGTACCGTCCCATGGACGCGTCAGCCCACCTTGATCTGCTCGTAGACGGGCACGCTGAACGGGTTGAGCGTGACGTCGGAGATCCGCTCGGAGTAGCCGGCGCTGCCGTTCTGGTACCAGAGCGGGATGGCCGGCATCAGCCGGGCGAGGATCCGCTCCGCGTCGTGGAACTTGGCGTTGGCCGTGTCCTGGGAGCTCTCGGCGTTGGCCTCGTCGACGAGCCGGTCGAACTGCGGGTCGCTGAACTTGCCGTAGTTGGAGGAGGCGTCCGTGTAGTAGAGCGGCTGGAGGAAGTTCTGGATCAGCGGGTAGTCCATCTGCCAGCCGGAGCGGAAGGGGTTGCTCATGCGGTGCTCGGAGACCTGGTTGCGGAAGTCCGCGGAGGTTCCGACCGGGTTGACGACGCAGGCGTTGTCGTTGCCGAGGGCGTTGTTGATGCTGTTGCAGACGGCGTCCAGCCACACCCGGTGCGAGCCGGTGTCGACGTTCGAGGTGAGGGTGATCCGGCCGCCGGGCAGGCCCCCGCCCTCCTGGATGAGCTGCTTCGCGGCGGCGGCGTCGAAGGTGCACGCGTCCCCGCACAGGCCGGCCTTGTAGCCGCCCTTGTCGCCGAGGGCCGGTGAGGTCCAGTCCGTCGCCGGGGTGCGGGTCTTGTGGTAGATCTGGTCGGTGATCTGCTCGCGGTTGATCGCCATGGACAGCCCGCGGCGGACCTTCTCCATCCCGCTCTTCGACCAGTTCGCGTCGTACATGGGGAAGACGAGGGTCTGGATGATGCCGGCGGGCTGGTTGATGTAGCGGTCGCCCAGGTCGGTCTTCACGTTCTTGAGCTGGGCGCTGGGGATGTCGTCGACCAGGTCGAGGTTGCCGGCCTGCAGGTCGGTGTACGCGGTGTTGTTGTCGGTGTAGACGCGCAGCTCCACGCCGCTGTTCCGCGCCTTGTCGTCGCCCGGGTAGCCCGCCCATTTGCTGAGCTTCATCGCCGAGCCCTTGGCGTAGGAGTCGACGGTGTACGGGCCGTTGCCGACGGGCTTCTTCAGCCAGGCCGCGTGATCGTCGAAGAAGGCCCGGGGCAGTGGGGCGTAGGCGGCGTAGCCGAGGGTGTCGGGCCACGTGGAGAACTTGGTGCTGAGCTTGACCGTGAAGGTCCGGTCGTCCTTGACGACGAGCCCGGAGAGGGTCTTGGCGGTGGCGGACCCGCTCGCCGGGTGGACCTTGTCGTAGCCGTCGATGTACTCGAAGAAGGAGGCGTTCTTCTGCTTGTTGTCGACGAGGGCCGCGTAGTTCCAGGCGTCCACGAAGGACTTCGAGGTGACCTTCTCGCCGTTGGAGAAGGACCAGCCGTCCTTGAGCGTGATGGTGAAGTTCTGCTGGTCGGAGGTCTCGATCTGTTCGGCCAGCATGTTCTCGGCGGCGCCGCTGCGGGGGTCGTAGCGCTTGAGCCCGCGGAAGATCATGGCGAGCACCTTGCCGCCCTGGACCTCGTTGGTGTTGCCCGGCTCCAGCTGGTTCTGAGGGTCGCCCCAGGAGGAGCGGACGACCCCGCCGC
>NZ_JBAMDC010000130.1:0-16253 GCF_036961605.1 Streptomyces sp. KLMMK | reverse complement strand
AGGCGCCGCCGGGTCGCGGGCGCGGGGAGCGAGTCGTACGTCATGACGGGCAGGACCTCCTGGCCACCGGTTCCGCCCCCCGACACTGATCGCAGTATGCGTCGGGCGGGCCGCTCCGGGCGGCAGGCGCGGCGGGCGGATGGTCATACCACCGTTCGGCCGGATGGCGAGAACCGCACCGCCCCGGAACCGGTCGCTGCCATGCTGATCGCGCGGCGCGGCCGCCGGTGGCCCCGCCGGGAGGACGGAGGTGCTCTGTGCGCGAAGGTGCTCGTGGGACGACGGACGAGGAGGCGGGGCGGCGCAGCGCGGCCCTGGTCATCGAGGAGGCCCTGGGATTCCTCTACCCCGCCGCTCTGCGCGCCGCGGCGGCCGTGGGCGTGGCGGACCACCTGGCGGACGGCGCCCGCACCCCGGAGGAGCTGGCGGCGGCCACCGGGAGCGACGCGCCGAGCCTCCGGCGGGTCCTGCGGCTGCTGGCCACGCGCGGGCTGTTCGAGGAGGACGGCCGCGGCCGCTTCCGTCTCACCGAGGCCGGTGGCGCGCTGCGTTCGGACGCGCCCGTGCCGGTCGGGCCTGCGGTCCTGATGCTCACGGACCGGACGATGTGGCGGCCGGCGGGGGAGCTGACCAGGTGCCTGGAGGACGGGGGCTCGGCGTTCGGCCACATCTTCGGCATGCCCTTCTTCGAGCACTTCGCCCGGGACGAGGAGACCGCCGCGGTCTTCCACGAGGGCATGGCCGCCATGTCGGAGGCGGAGAACCGGCCGATCGCCGACCACTGCCCCTTCCCCGGGTCCGCCACGGTCGTGGACGTCGGCGGCGGCCACGGCGGCCTGCTGCTGGCGGCGCTCCGTGGCCGGCCCGGCCTCCACGGCGTCCTCCACGACCGGGCGCACGTGCTGGCGGGCCACCGGCTCGACACCGAGGAGACGAAGGGCCGCTGGTCGCTCCACGAAGGAGACTTCTTCACCTCCGTCCCGCCCGGCGACGTCCACCTCCTCAAGCGCATCCTGCACGACTGGGACGACGAGCAGTGCGTGGGTATCCTGCGCAACTGCCGCCGCGCGCTGGCGCCGGGCGGCCGGGTGCTCGTCGTCGACGCGGTCCTGCCGCCGGGCAACGCCCCGCACCAGGGGAAGACGCTGGACGTGATGATGATGGCCTCCCTGGTCGGCCGCGAGCGCACGGAGAGCGACTTCGCCCGGCTGTTCGACGCGGCGGGGCTGCGGCTGTCGCGCGTCATCCCCACGCCGACCGTGCTGTCGATCGTGGAGGGCGTGGCCGGAACCGAGCCCTCCGAGAAGTCCGGTGGTGAGGAGGGCGGCGCCGGCTGAACCACCCGTGCCGGCCCGCGGGTTCACCCGCTGTCCACCGTGCGGCCGACCGCACCGTCAACCGGATCGAATTCCTCCATATCCCTTGTGTTCCGGATCACTTGAGCCCCCGCCCATGGTCCATTGACCTCGATCACCCGCAATGACGAGGATGATCGAAAACCAGGCCTTTGGGGGAAGGGCATGAGTGCTGACATGGCGTATCACCATTTGGGCGCGGGGGTTCTCGATCACGCCCGGAGCCGGCCCGACGGGATCGCGCTGGCCCTCGGCAAGCGCGACGTCACCTACGCGGAGGCCGCCGGGACGGCACTGACCTGGGCGGCCCGCATCCTGGACGTCACCGGCGGAAGTCCCCGCCGGGTGGGCGTCTTCGCCCACCGCAGCGAGACCTCCTACCTCGGCACGCTGGCGGCGCTCTTCTCCGGCGCCGCCTTCGTGCCGCTCAACCGGCGCTTTCCCGTCAAGCGCACCCGCTCCATGGTGGAGCGCGCCGGCCTCGACGCACTGATCGTGGACCAGGGATCGCTGCCCCAACTCGCCGAGGTGTTACGGGGGATCGCCCGGCCGCCGGCCGTGCTGCTGCCGCACGGCGACGCGGGCGACCGCGAGCAGCTCGCGGCCGCCGGCGTCCCGGCCGTGCTCACCGCGGCGGACCTCGCCGGAGCCGAGCCGCTCGCGACCGCCGTGCAGGCCGGGGAGCACGACCCCGCCTACCTGCTCTTCACCTCCGGCAGCACCGGCGCCCCCAAGGGCGTGCCGGTCACCCACGGCAACGCGCGCTCGTTCCTCGCCGCGGCCCAGGCCCGCTACGGCATCACTCCCGAGGACCGGTTCAGCCAGACCTTCGACCAGACCTTCGACCTGTCGGTCTTCGACCTCTTCATGGCCTGGGAACACGGCGCCCGGGTCTGCGCCATGGACTCCATCGAGATCCTCGCCCCCTTCCGCTACCTGGAGCGCAACGAGGTCACCGTCTGGTTCTCGGTGCCCTCCGTGGCCGCCGTCCTGCGCAAGCGCGGGTCGCTGACCCCGGGCCGGATGCCGGGGCTGCGCTGGAGCCTGTTCTGCGGCGAGGCGCTGCCGCGCGCCACCGCGGAGGCCTGGCAGGCCGCCGCCCCCGCCTCGGCCGTGGAGAACCTCTACGGCCCCACCGAACTGACCATCGCCTGCACGGCCTACCGCTGGGACCCGCGGACGAGCCCGGCCGCGTGCGTCCACGACAACGTCCCGATCGGGCGCCCCTTCCCCGGACTCGCGCCGCTCGTCGTGGACGGGGCGCTGGAGCCGGTCGCCGAGGGCGGCACCGGCGAGCTGTGCGTGGCCGGCCCGCAGACCGCGCCCGGCTACTGGCAGGACCCCGGCCTCACAGCGGAACGGTTCTTCGAGCGCGACGGCAGGACCTACTACCGCACCGGCGACCTCGTGCGCGCCCAGGACGGCGGCGACTACGTCTACCTGGGCCGCAACGACCAGCAGGTCAAGGTCGGCGGCTACCGCATCGAACTGGGCGAGATCGAGGCGGCGTTGCGCCGCGCCGGCTGCGCCGAGGCCGTCTGCATCCACCGGCCCGCCGAGGACGCCATCGCCGCCGTCGTCTCCGGCGCGGACGACCCGGAGGCGCTCGCCGACGCCGTCGCCGCGCTGCTGCCCGCCTACATGGTGCCGAAGTCCGTGCACACGGTCGACGAGATGCCGGTCAACGGCAACGGCAAGGTCGACCGCAACGCCCTGCGCTCCTGGCTGGACACCCGCGCCGCAGCCGTATGAGCGGCAGCCGCACGCCCGGCCGCACGACACGCCTCGAAGACCGCTCCGTGGAGAAGAACATGAACAGCGTCGACCAGCTGATCGCGCACACCCTCAGGATCGACCAAGGCAGGATCACCGCCGACCTGGAGTACCAGTCCGTCCGGGAGTGGGACTCCCTGGGGCACGTGACGCTGATGATGGCCCTGGAGAACGCGTACGGCACCCCCGTGGACGACGAACTCACCCTGGAACTGCGGACGGTGGCCGCCATCCGCGCCTTCGCCGCCGAGCACGCGGGCCCCTCCTCCGCCGGGGAGGCGGGCCCGGCGCCCGCGGCGCAGGAGACGCCCGCAGCACCGGCGGCGACAGCACCGGCGCCGCAGCCCGGCCAGGCCGTCCGCCGCGGGCTCGAAGGCGTCAGCTTCGACCACACCACCATCACCCGCATCGACGGTGCCGAGGGCGTCCTGGAGTACCGCGGCTACAGCATCCACGACCTGGCCGAGCACGCCTCGTACACCGAGGTCGCCCACCTCCTCGTCCACGGCCGGCTGCCCGACGCGCACGCCCGCGCGGCGTTCGAGAAGGAGCTGCAGGCCCGCCGCGCCCTGCCGCCCGAGGTGCTCTCCCTCGTCCGCTCGCTCGCCCACGCCCACCCCATGGACGCGCTGCTCACCTGCCTGCCCGCCCTCGCCGCCTACGGGCCACGGCGCGACGCCGCCGCGGACGAGACCTACGGGGAGGCGCTCGACGCGGGGATCACCCTGCTCGCCCGGATCCCCATGCTGGTCGCGGCCCACCACGCTGTCCGGGAGGGGCGCGAGCCGGTCCTGCCGGCCGAGGACGTGCCCGCCGTCGAGGCGTTCCTGACGGTGCTCCTGGGCGCGGCGCCCACCCCCGCCGCCGTCCGCTTCATGAACAAGGGACTGATCGTCCACGCCGACCACAGCTCCAACGCCTCCGCGTTCGCCGCGCGCGTGGCCACCGGCTCCCGCGCCGGGATGACCGCCGCCCTCACCGCCGCCGTGGCGACGTTCGGGGGCTCGGTGCACGGCGGTGCGGCCGAGCGGGTCGTCCGCCTCATCGACGACGTCGGCGACCCCGCGAACGCCGGGGCCTACGTGCAGGAGCTGCACGGGCGCGGCGAGCCCGTCATGGGCTTCGGCCACCGCGTCTACCGCACCGAGGACCCTCGGGTGCGCCACCTGCGCGCCACCGTCGCCGAGCTGAGCGCGGAGCGCGGCGACACCCGGGGCCTGGACATCCTCGACGCGGTCGCCGCCGCGATGGGCCCGTACGCCCGGCGCGGCGTCGCCCCCAACGTGGACCTGTACGCGGGACTCGCCTACCGGCTGCTCGGCCTGCCCGACGACCTGGCCGTGCCCCTCTTCGTCGTCGGCCGCACCGCCGGCTGGGTCGCCCAGGTGCTCGAACAGCACGCCAACAACGTGCTCATCCGCCCCCTGCTGAGCTACAACGGCCCCCGCTCGCGCAGCTACGCGGGAGGCGCCGCATGAGCCGCCACCTGCTGTGCATCGGCCGCTCCCGGCAGATGCACGCCAAGGCCCACCGCCTCGGCCTGCGCCTGAGCGTCGTCGCCGAGCTGTCCCGGGTGCGCACCCAGCGGGACCTGTCGATGTACGAGCGGATCGTCGCACTGCCCGACACGGCCGGCGTGGCCGAGTGGGTCGCCGCCGCCCGCATGGTGCACGAGCACGACCCCGTGGACGCCATCGGCGGGTTCAACGAGGAGACGCAGGAGTTCGCCTCCGTCATCGCCGGCGCGCTCGGCCTGCCGTACCACGCGCTGGAGACCGTCCGCGCCACCCGCCACAAGCACCTGATGCGCGACGCGCTCCGGCGGGCCGGGGTCGACCCCACGCCGGCGCGCGAGATCGGCGGGCGCGACGACGTCACGGCCTTCGCGGCGGAACACGGCTATCCGCTGGTGGTCAAGCCGGTCGACGGCAGCGGCAGCGCGGCCGTCACCGTCGTCCGCTCGGCCGCGGACGTCCCCGCCCGGCTGCCCGAGGGGTACCGGATGCTCGCCGAGGGCTTCCTCGACGGCGAGGAGTACAGCGTCGAGGCGCTCTCCGAGAAGGGGGAGCACCGCGTCGTCTGCGTGACCCAGAAGTTCACCGACGACGCCACCCGGGTGGAGACCGGCCACTGTGTGCCCGCGCCCGTCGACGACGCGCTGCGCGCCGCCGTCGACGCGTTCGTGCCGCGGGTGCTCGACGCCCTCGGCGTGACGGACGGGCCCACGCACACCGAGGTCATCGCCACGGCCGGCGGGCTGCGCGTCGTCGAGACCCACCTGCGGCTCGGCGGCGACCACATCGTCGAACTGGCCGAACTCGCCCTGGGCATCGACCTCGACACCGCCTGGATCCGGCAGGTGACGGGGGAGACGGTCGTGCCCGACCTGTTCACCGAGGCGTTCCGCGCCGCCGCGATCACCTTCGTCACGCCCTCCGCCGCCGGCGTCCTGGAGCGTACGGAGGGCACGCAGGAGGCTGCCGCGCAGCCCGGAGTCGTCACCGTCGAACACCTCCAGGAGCCGGGCGCGGTGCTCGGCGGGACGCTCACCAGCCAGGGCAGGGCCGCCTGCGTCATCGCCACCGGCGCGACCGGCGAGGAAGCCGTGGAGCGCAGCCGGGCGGCGGCCGGGAAGCTGAGGTTCGTGGTGGCATGCGCGGGGTGAAGCTGGGCCGGCCCGGCACCTGGCTGCTCGGCGGCACCCTGGCCACCAGCCTCGGCGGCGGCATGCAGACCCTGGCCGCCGGAAAGCTGCTCTACGACGAGACCGGCTCGATCGCCGCCTTCGGCGTCGTCCTGATCGTCGAACAGCTCCTCACCTTCACGGTCCCCCTGGTGGCGGGGCCGTGGGTGGACCGCGGCGACCCGCGGCGCATCTGCACCGCGATCGAGCTCGCCCGGGGGACGGCGCTCATCGCCATCGGGTGCGTCATGCTCTCCGGGCCGAGCCCCCTGGGCTGGATCATGGCGATGTCCCTGTGCATCAAGGCGGGGCAGCCCTTCTACCGGGGCGCCATGTTCTCCATGGCGCCGGCCGCCGTACCCGGCGCGGCACTGGGCACCTTCAACGCCTACTCGAACATCGCCCAGCAGGGCGGGGCGCTGCTCGGGGCCGCCGTGGCCGGAGTGATCATCCAGGGCTGGGGCGCCTCGGCGTGCTTCCTGGTGACCGGGGCCGGCTTCCTCCTGTCGGGCCTGGCCATCGCCGCCGCGCGGATGCCGCGGCCGGAGGCGGAGCCCGCGGCGGGGAAGGGGTCTTCGGCGGGAAAGGGGGCATCGGCGGGCTGGGGCCCGGTCGTCGCCCTGCTGCGCACGGAGCGGGGCTTCGCCCGCCACCTCCTCCTGGGCACCGCGGACAACATCGCCGTGGTGCTGTTCAACCTGCTGCTGTTCGCCCTGGTCGCACGGCACTTCGGCGGCAGCGCCTACTGGCTGTCGGCCATGGACTGCGCCTTCGCCGTCGGCGCGATCTGCGCCGCGCCCGCCCTCGGCCCCCTCGAAACGAGGCTGGGGCCGAAGGGCGCGGTGCGGGCCGGTCTCGCGGGCCAGGCCCTGTGCTTCGCGGCCCTCGCGGCCGGGCCGGGCGGCCCCGTCGTGATCGGCCTGGCGCTCGTCCTGGGCGCCTGCAACACCGTCTCCTGGACGACGGTGACCACCGCCCTGCAGCTCAGGGCGGGCAAGGCGGTGCGCGGCCGGATCGGCACCGCCCGCAACCTCGTCACGGCGGGAGTCTCGGCGGCCCTGGTGCCGGTCGTCTCCCGCCTGGAGCAGCGGTCGCTGGGCTTCGCCCTGCTGGCCGGTGCCGTCGTCGTCGCGGCGTACGCGCTGCTGGCGGGGGCCGTCGCGGGGGACCGGGGGACGCCCGGCGAGGACGGCGCGGCACGGCAGGACGGCACGACACGTAACGAGACGTCGGGGGACGAGAAGGAAGTGACTGCCACGTGATCACCCGGGAGCAGCTCGCGGGACGCGACGCGCAGCTGTACAGCCTGCCGCGGTTCGCCGCCGAACGCGGCGTGGACCTCGCCGCCGTGCCGTACACCGGACGCGTCCTGCTGGAGGCGCTGCTGCGCGCGGGCGAGCCCGGGAAGGCGGCCCTCCTCGCGGGACGGCTGGCCGCGGGCGAGGAGGCCGGCCTGGAGATGGCCTTCCCGCCCGCCCGCATCCTCGTGCAGGACTACACCGGCATCCCGCTGCTGGTCGACCTGGCGGCGCTGCGCAGCCGCGTGGACCGGCCCGAGCGGGTCAACCCGGTGCTGCCGGTCGACGTGGTCGTCGACCACTCGGTCCAGGCCGACTATGCGGGCCGCCCGGACGCGCAAGCCCGCAACGAAGCGCTCGAACACGCCCGCAACGCCGAGCGCTACGCCTTCCTGAAGTGGGCCCGCGGCGCCTTCGACGGCGTGCGGGTGATCCCGCCGGGCCGCGGCATCGTGCACCAGGTGAACCTGGAGCAGCTCGCCACGGTCGTCGCCACCGGCGCCGACGGCCTGCTGTTCCCGGACGCCGTCATCGGCACCGACAGCCACACCACCATGGTCAACGGGCTGGGCGTGCTGGGCTGGGGCGTGGGCGGTCTGGAGGCCGAGGCCCTGATGCTGGGCCTGGCCCAGCCGATCCGCATCCCCGCGATCGTGGGCGTCCGCCTCACCGGCACGGTCCGGCCCGGCGTCTCGCCCACCGACGTGGTGCTGACCCTCACGCAGCGGCTGCGCGAGGAGAACGTGCGCGGCCTGCTGGTGGAGTTCACCGGCCCCGGCACCGACGCGCTGTCCGCCGCCGACCGGTGCACCGTCGCCAACATGGCCCCGGAGTACGGCGCGATGGCGGCGTACTTCCCCGTCGACGCCGAGACCCTGCGCTACCTGCGGCAGACGGGGCGCCGCGACGAGGACGTCCGCCTGGCCGAGGCGTACTGCCGCCACCAGCACCTGCTGCGGGAGGAGGGCGGCCGCGGCCCCGAGCCGCGCTTCGGCCGCGTCGTCGACTTCGACCTCGGTGCCGTGCGGCCGAGCCTGGCCGGACCCAGCCAGCCCGACCAGCGCATCGCCATCCCCGAACTTCCGGACTCCTTCGCCCGGTTCCACGGCGGGCCAGTGCGCACCGAGAACGGCCTGAGCGACGGCGACATCGTCATCGCCTCCATCACCTCCTGCACCAGCACGTCCAACCCGAAGGCCATGCTGGCCGCCGGCCTCCTGGCCCGGCGCGCCGTCGAGCGCGGCTTGTCCGTCCCCGGCCGGGTGAAGACGAGCCTGTCGCCCGGCTCCCGCGCCGTCACCCGCTACCTGGAAGACGCCGGGCTGCTTGCCCACCTGGAGAAGCTGGGCTTCCACGTCGCCGGTTACGGGTGCATGACCTGCAACGGCGGCAGCGGCCCCCTCAACGACGGCGTCGGGGAGACCGTCGACGCGCACGGCCTGAACGTCGCCGCGGTCCTCAGCGGCAACCGCAACTTCGAGGCACGCGTCCACAGCCAGGTCCGGGCGGGCTACCTCGCCTCGCCCGCGCTGGTCGTCGCCCTCGCTCTCGCCGGCACCGTCCGCACGGACCTGGAGAGCGAACCGCTGGGCACCGGCAGCGACGGCGAGCCCGTCCTGCTGGCCGACATCTGGCCGACCGGAGCCGAACTGGCGGCACTGGAGGAGGAGTTCCTCACCCCCGAGCTGTTCGCCGCCGCCGAGGGGGACGACCCCGGCTGGGACGCCATCACCGCACCCGCCGGCCCGGTCTTCCCCTGGGACGAGGACTCCACCTACATCCGGCTCCCCGCCTTCGTGGGCGCCACCCGGCGCGCCGACGCACCCGTGCGGGCCGCCCGCGCCCTGCTCGCCCTCGGCGACGACGTCAGCACCGACCACATCTCCCCGGTCGGCGCCATCCCGCAGGACTCGCCCGCCGGCATCCACCTGCGCGAACGGGGCGTGACGGACTTCAACTCCTACGGCTCCCGCCGCGGCAACCACGAAGTCATGGCCCGGGGCGCCTTCTCCAACCCGCGGCTGCACAACGCCCTGACCGGGCCCGGCGGCAGCGGCGGCACCACGCTCCACATCCCGAGCGGCGAACGGCTGCCCGTCCACGAGGCGGCCCGCCGCTACGAGGCCGCCGGCACCCCGCTGATCGTGCTCGCCGGGAAGAACTACGGCAAGGGCTCCTCCCGCGACTGGGCGGCCAAGGGCCCCTGGCTGCTGGGCGTACGGGCCGTCCTCGCCGAGAGCTTCGAGCGCATCCACCGGGCCAACCTCTGCGCCATGGGCATCCTGCCGCTGCTCCTCCCGGACGGCAGGAGCTGGGCCGCCCTCGGCCTCACCGGCCACGAGGAGTTCGCGCTGGAGGGGCTGGAGGACCTGCGCGACACCGGCACGGTGCGAGTCGTGGCCGGCGCCACCTCCTTCACGGCCCGCGCCGAGGTGCACTCGACGGGGGAGTGGGACGTCCTCCTCGCGGGCGGCACCCTCCCCCACCTGCTCGGCCGGCTGGAGGCCGCCGGGCAGGAGGACGGCGGGGGAGCGGCATGAGCCGGGACATCCTCGCCGGGCTGGACCTGCTCGACGCCGCAGGCGCCGAGGCGCTCGCCGGCCGGACCCAGTCCTTCGCTCCCGTCCACCTCGGCACGCGCGACGTGCCCGTCGGCACCCTCCTGGACCTGATCCACCGGGACGGCGCCCTGCTGCCCCCGCGCACCGGGCACCTCGGCAACTGGGAGGACATCGCCCTCGGGCGCTCCGGGCCGATGGACTTCAACACCGCCATCTGCGGGCAGGGCCACGGCTATCCGCTGATCTACGGCTTCACACAGACCGAGACCGAGCCGGACGGCGACACCCCGGCCGGCGGCGACGCCGTCTACCTGCCCGGGTCCGTCGTCGACCGGGGCGGGCGGCACGTCCTGCCGCTCTACACCTGGGACGGCCGGGCGCTCGTGCGCCGCGACCGCAGCCGCCCGCTGTTCTGCCCGCTCGTCAGCACCGAGCACGAGGGAAGCCTCGTCCCGCTGGCGGACCTGCACTGGCGCCGCATGCACACCATCGCCGGCTACCGCTTCGAGCTGGAGGCCTCCTCGATCGTCGCGAACGCCGAGGCGTTCACCGGCATGCTGACCCTCCTGCTGGAGGAGGCGGCCGCAGGCCAGGGCCCGCGGCGCGCCTTCGGCGAGCTGATCAGCCACGCCGTACGGCTCGACGGAGAGGTCTCCCGCTGCGAGGTCCACCCCGACGGCCGCGGCTTCCTCCTCGCGGGCCACCGCTACGGCTCGGCCCGCGCCCTCGCGGAAGCGGCCCTGGAACCCTTCCGCGCCCTGACCGGCCCGCAGGAGTTCCAGGACCGGCTGGGCACGCTGCCGCCCGTCCTGCCCGTGGTGTCCCACCTGCTGACCAGCGTCCTGACCGGGCTCTTCGGCACCCACCTCCCCGACGGGCCCGCCGGTCGCGACGAGGATCCGTTCGTCACCCACCTGCACTGGGGCGCACGGGCGATGGCGGGCTGCCCGCCCCGCCGCGGCGGCTACTTCACCCGCAAGGCCACGGTCCGCGGGATGCGCGCCATCGCCTCCACGCTCGTCCGCTCCTTCCCCGGGGCCCGGCCCCTGTGCGTGGTGCTGCTCCCGGCGCCCGTCTTCATGCTCTGCCCGGCCGGCACGGACCCGCACGACGCGGACCTGATGGCCGCACTCCTGCGCACGGTCCGCGCGGCCCGGCCCGACGCCGCCTACGCCACCGCGACCGGCTGGCTGCAGGAGCACGGCGAGGGCTTCTCCGCGTACCTGCGCGGCCGGTTCCGCGACGGCAGCGGCGTCCCGCACGACGGCGTCCTGCGCGAGCCGTCCGTCCCCGTCGAGCCCGAGGGCTTCCGCGACCTCACCTTCCGCCAGGCGTCGGCGGTCGTGGGGGCCTTCGAAGAGGTGATCAACGCATGAGCCGCAGCACCGGTCGCAGCACCGGCCGCAGCGCGAGCCGCAGCACGAGCGGGCCCGTGAACGGTCCCGCCGGCGGACCGGTGAAGGCCGAGCACTACGCCCTCCGGGCCGCGCTCGCCGAGCCGTTCTCCAGCAACACCGGCCTGACCACCCACGTGCACCAGCAGGTGCTCGTGCTGCACTGGGAGGGCCTGACCGGATACGGCACCGCCCTCGCCGCCCGCCCCGGCGAGCTCGACGCCTGCCTGCCGCTGCTCACGGACGCCTCCCCGCTCGCCCTCGCCCGCACCCTCGGCCGGCTGCACGCGGCAGGGATCCGCCCGGCCGTGGTCGCAGCCGTCGACATGGCCCTCCACGACCTCCTCGGCAAGCGGGCCGGGCTCCCGCTGCACGCCCTGCTCGGACTCGCCGGGCAGCCCCTCGCCCCGACGGCCCTGTCCATCGGCGCCGGCTCGGACGAGGAGCTGATCCGCCGCGGCCGGGCCCTGGCCCACTGGCCCGTCCTCAAGCTCAAGCTCACCCCCGAGGACGACGGCAGCCGGGCCGGGGTCCTGCGCGAGGTCTACGACGGACGCATCTGGGTCGACGGCAACGGCTCCTGGACGCCCGAGCGCGCCGTCGAGGTCGCCCGCGAACTCGACCGGCACGGTGTGGAACTCCTCGAACAGCCCGTCCCGCCGGGCCCGGCCGACCGCCTGCGCCACGTCCACGAGAACGCCCCCTTACCCGTCGTCGCCGACGAGGACTGCACGGGCCCCGAGGACGTCCTGCGGCTGCGCGGCTGCGCCTCCGCCGTCAACATCAAGCTGACCAAGTGCGGCGGCCTGCGGCGCGCCCACGAAACCGCCACCCTCGCCCGGCGGGCCGGGCTGAAGGTGATGCTCGGCTGCAAGACCGAGAGCGCACTCGGTGTCACCGCCATGGCCCAGCTCGCCCCCCTGGCCGACCACCTCGACCTGGACGGCCACGTCGACCTGACCGACGACCCCTTCCGCGGCCTGCGGATCGACCAGGGGACGCTCCTGATGCCCGACGGCCCCGGCCTCGGCGTGACCGCAACAGACACCACCGATGGAGAGAGCTGACATGAAACTCCGCTGCGCCGTCCTCGACGACTTCCAGTCCGTCGCGACCACCGTCGCCGACTGGTCGCCCGTCGCCGGCGACGTCGACGTCGTCTCCTTCCCCGAGCACTTCGGCACCGAGGACGGACTCGCCGCCGCACTCGCGGACTTCGACATCGTCGTCACCCTCCGCGAGCGCGTCCCCTTCCCGGCGTCCCTGTTCGCCCGGCTGCCCCGGCTGAAGCTGCTCGTCGCCTCCGGCATGCGCAACTCCGTCATCGACTACGCCGCCGCCGAGCAGCACGGCGTGACCGTCTGCGGCACCGCCAGCTCCTCCACCCCGCCCGTCGAGCTGACCTGGGCCCTGCTCCTCGGCCTCGCCCGCGGCATCGTCCCCGAGGCCACCGCGCTGCGCCTCGGCGGCCCCTGGCAGTCCACCGTCGGCGCCGACCTGCACGGCCGCCGCCTCGGCCTGCTCGGGCTGGGGAAGATCGGCAGCCGGGTCGCCCAGGTCGGCCTCGCCTTCGGCATGGACGTCGTGGCCTGGAGCCAGAACCTCACCAAGGAGCGCGCCGACGAGGTGGGCACCGGCCTCGCGGCCTCCAAGGAGGAGCTGCTGGAGAGCAGCGACTTCGTCTCCGTCCACCTGGCGCTGAGCGAGCGCACCCGGGGCCTGCTGGGCGCCGCGGAGCTCGGCCTGATGCGGCCCACCGGCTATCTGATCAACACCTCGCGGGCCGCCATCGTCGACCAGGACGCGCTCGTCGCGGCGCTGCACGCCGGGAGCATCGCGGGCGCCGGCGTCGACGTCTTCGACGTCGAGCCGCTGCCGGAGGACCACCCGATGCGCAGCACGCCGCGCCTGCTCGCGACCCCGCACCTCGGCTACGTCTCCCGCAGCAACTACGCGACCTACTACGGCCACGCCGTCGAGGACATCCAGGCCTTCCTGGCGGGCTCGCCGGTCCGCCGCCTCGGCTGAGACGCCACCCGCCCGGCCCGGCCGGCCGCCTCGCGCCGGCCGGCCGCACCGCCCCACCTCTTTCCCTTGCCCCACCCGTCCCACCGGAGCACTTCTGTGAGCATCAGCACGACTCGTCGCACGATGAAACTCGGTGCCTTCCTCCCGGCGCCCGGACACCACGTCGCCGCCTGGCGGCACCCCAACGCCCGCCCGGACGGGGGCCTCGACTTCGCCTACTACCGCTCCCTGGTGCAGACCGCCGAACGCGGCAAGTTCGACATGGTCTTCCTCTCCGACGGCGCCGGCGTCCGCACGCACTACAAGGACGCCGACGAGCTCAGCCGCCAGGGCCGCATGGTCCACTTCGAGCCGCTCACGCTGCTGTCGGCCCTGGCCGTGCACACCACCCACATCGGGCTCACGGCGACCGCCTCGACCACGTACAACGAGCCGTTCAACGTCGCGCGGAAGTTCTCCTCCCTCGACCACCTCAGCGCCGGGCGCGCGGGCTGGAACGTCGTCACCTCGGTGACGGACGCCGAGGCGCAGAACTTCAACCTGGACCGGCAGCCCGCGCACGCCGCGCGCTACCACCGGGCGCGGGAGTTCATGGAGGTCGTCACCGGCCTGTGGGACTCCTGGGAGGACGACGCGTTCCTCTACGACAAGGAGTCCGGCCGCTACTTCGACCCCGCGAAGCTGCACGTCCTCGGCCACAAGGGCGAGCACTTCCAGGTGCGCGGCCCCCTCAACCTCGCCCGCTCCCCGCAGGGCCGCCCCGTCATCGTGCAGGCCGGCTCCTCGGGCGACGGCATGGACTTCGCGGCCCGCTGGGCCGAGGTCGTCTTCACCGCGCAGCAGACCCTCGGCCAGGCCCAGGTCTTCTACAAGGACGTCAAGGACCGGGTGGCCGGCCACGGCCGCAACCCCGACGACGTCAAGGCCCTCCCCGGCGTCTTCATCGTGGCCGGCCGCACGCAGGCCGAGGCCGAGGACAAGTACGCCGTCCTGCAGGACCTCGTCGACCCCGTCGTCGGGCTCGGCCTGCTCACCGGCCTCCTCGGCGACGTCGACATCTCCCACCTCCCGCTGGACGGCCCGCTGCCCGAGCTCCCGCCCACCGAGGGGTCCACGAGCCGGCAGCAGCTCGTCTACGAGCAGGCCCGCAGCCAGGGCCTGACGATCCGGGAGCTGTTCCTCTCCGTCGCCGGCGGCCGCGGCCACCGCTTCCTGCTCGGCACGCCGCAGACCATCGCCGACGAGCTGGAATCGTGGTTCACCGAGGGCGGCGCCGACGGCTTCAACGTCATGCCCGGCTACCTCCCGGACGGCCTCGACGACATCGTGGACCTCGTCGTCCCCGAACTGCAGCGCCGCGGGCTGTTCCGCACCGAGTACGAGGGCACCACGCTGCGCGACCACCTCGGGCTGCAGCGCCCCGCCTTCGCCCCCACCGGGAGCGGGTCGTGACCGTCGACGCCACCACCCTGCGCTCGGTGCTCCGGGCCCATGCCTCGGGCGTGGCCGTCCTCACCGCGGCCACGCCGGCCGGGCCCGTGGGAGTGACCATTACCTCCTTCACCTCGCTGAGCGCCGAACCGGCCCTGGTCTCCTTCGCCCTGGCCGACTCCTCGTCGACGTGGGCGCGCATGAAGGACGCGCACTGGTTCGGCATCCAGACGCTGGGGGCCGGCCAGGCCGGGCTGGCGGAACGGTTCGCCGCCAAGGGGGCCGACCGGTTCGCGCCGCCCACGCGCTGGAGCACCGGCCCCCACGGCGTACCGCTCCTGGAGGGCTGCCCGGCGCGGCTCGTCTGCTCGCGCCGCGAGGTGGTCCGGGCCGGCGACCACCACCTGGTCGTGGCCGCCGTCGAGCACGCCGAGCGCGGCGAGCCCGCCGACGGCCTGGTCCACCTGCACGGCGCCCTGCGCGCCGTCGGCTCCACCACACCCGCAAGGATCTGACCCGTGCACAAAATCCTCCTCTTCTCCCGCCGTTCGCTCGGCAAGCGCCCCCTGCAGGAGTGGCTCGGCGCCACCGCGGGCGATGTCGTCCTGGTGACGCCCCGCAGCGCCGTCGAGGGTGCCGAAGACATCGTCGAGCAGCACTTCCTCGGCCACGAAGCGGTCGACTCCTACGACTCCTGGGCGGCCGACCGGGCGGCGGAGGCGGCCGCCCGCTCCTTCGGGGTCGGCCTCGTCGCCAGCACCAGCGAGGACGACGTCATCCGGGCCGCCCGGCTGCGCGAGCGGCTGGGCCTGCCCGGCCAGCACACCGCCTCCGCGCTCGCCTACCGGGACAAGGCCGTCATGAAGCGGATCGCCCGCGACGCCGGCCTGACGGTCCCCGCCTTCGCGCCCGTCGACGACGCGATGGACCTGCTGGACTTCATCGACGCCCACGGCTACCCGCTCGTCGTCAAGCCGCGCTTCGGCGCGGGCGCCGAGGGCGTCGCCATGCTGCACACCGAGGAGGACCTGGCCGCGTTCCTCGACCCCGCCGGCCGTCCGGCGGACCCCGAGGAGCCGTTCCTGCCCGGCCGGTGGATGGCGGAGGGCTTCGTCCGCGCACCCTTCTTCCACGTCGACGGCATCATGCGGGACGGCGCCGTCGTGCACTGCTGGCCGTCCCAGTACAGCAGCGGCGTCGCGGAGCACCTGAAGGACGCGACCGGCCTCAGCAGCGTGCTGCTCGCACCGGACGACGAACGCACCCCCCTCCTCACGGAGTTCACGGCCGCCGTCATCGCCGCCCTGCCCCGCCCGGACCAGACCACCGCCTTCCACCTCGAGGCGTGGATCGGCGACGACGGACGGCCCGTGCTCTGCGAGATCGCCTGCCGCGCCGGGGGAGTGCTCGTCGCCGACGCCTACGAGCGGGCCTTCGGCGTCCACCTGGCGAAGGAGGGCCTGCGCGCCCAGTGCGGCCTGCCGCTCTCCCTCACCGAACAGCCCGCAGCTCCCGCCGCGGCGGTCGCCTGGGCCATCTTCCCGGCCGGCAAGGGCGTCTTCGTCCCCCCGGCCGGTCCCTGCCCCGTGCCGGGCGTCGAGCTGACCCTTCACCTTGCCGCGGGGACGAGGAGCGAGGGGATGACGTACCTGGGCGAGACCGCCGCGGGCGTCCTGGTCACCGCGGACACCGCGGAGGAGGCCGGCGAACGGCTGAACGAGACCACGCAG
>NZ_JBAMDC010000013.1:0-61611 GCF_036961605.1 Streptomyces sp. KLMMK | reverse complement strand
TGGCGAAGGCCCGGGCCGCCAGCCGGCAGGCCGAGAAGACCGACGCGGCCTGGGACGGCCCCACCACCGGCCCCCGGGCCGTCCCCGGCAAGAAGATCGTCTACGTCGCGCAGACCATGACCAACCCGGGCGTCGCCGGCACCGTCCGCGGCGTGCAGGAAGCCGCGAGGACCATCGGCTGGGACGTCCGGGTGATCGACGGCCAGGGCACCCCCGCCGGGATCCAGGCGGCGTTCGGCCAGGCCGTCGCCCTCCGTCCGGCGGGCATCGTCATCGGCGGCTTCGACCCCCTGCTGACGTCCCAACAGGTCGCGCGGGCGCACGCGGACCACATCCCGCTCATCGGCTGGCACGCAGTCGGCTCCCCCGGCCCGAGCAAGGACCCCGAGCTGTTCACCAACGTCACCACACAGGTCGAGGACGTCGCGAAGATCAGCGCGGACTGGGTCATCGCACACTCCCACGGCACCGCCGGAGTCGTGGTGTTCACCGACGCCTCGATCCCCTTCGCCAGGAACAAGTCCGAGCTGATCAAGAAAGAACTCGCCACCTGCACCGGCGTAGAGCTCCTGGCGGAGGAGAACATCCCGATCTCGGACACGTCCAGCCGCACCCCCCAGGACGTCTCCTCCCTCCTCTCCCGCTTCCCCGATACCTGGACCCACTCCGTCGCCATCAACGACGTCTACTTCGCCGACGCCGCCCCCGCCCTGCGCGCCGCCCGCAGAAAGGGCGGCGGCCCCCCGTACAACATCGGAGCGGGCGACGGCGACCCCTCCGCCTTCCAACGCATCAACAGCAAACAATTCCAAGCCGCCACCGTCCCCGAACCCCTCACCCAGCAAGGCTGGCAAATCATCGACGAATTCAACCGAGCCTTCTCCAACCACCCCGCCAGCAACTACGTCGCCCCCGTACATGTAGCCACCGCCACCAACAGCACCGGAACCACCTCCTGGGACCCACCCGGCTACCGCGCCGCCTACCGGAAGATCTGGGACACGTAAGAGAAGGCGCCGACATGGCCCTCACAAGCGCCTCCCGGGGCCCTGGGGAGAATTGGGCGGCGGCTCAAGGCGACCCGTGCACAGCGGCAGGCAACCCCGCGCGCCACCGCTCCTGGCTCGGCTTGGACCGGGCCCGCGCCGAGCGCGCCGCAGCCGGTCACGGCGTACGAGACCAGCGCCCTCGGACCGGGACCGCGTGCGGTACCGGGTGAGCGCACGGGCACTGTCCGGTCGGCAGACCTCACGTACTGAGCAAGCAGTTGAAGAAGGAGCGGTAGTGCTGGAGGGCGACGCGCAGATCTTCAGTCGCCACCTCCTCGCCTTGCTGCCACTGGTCCTCGAGTCCTTGTTTGTGCTCGGAGAAGGTCGTGGCCGGGCCTGCATCGTCTCGGCGACGAGCTGGTCGGCCGCGTTGACGGCGGCCCTGGGGTCGTCGACGAAGTCGCTCTGGATCTTCTGCCATCTGGCGCGGAATTCCTCCTGTTCCCCGCCGAGCAGGGGCTCGTTCTCCTCGGCCGGTTCCGTTGCACGGCCACCGGCGGATGCCCCGCCATCGTCCTCCCGGCCCTCCCGGCCCTCCTGCCCCTCCCGGCCGAGGCCGGTGGCCTCCCCGGGGTACTGCGGCGGCGCGTCAGCCGGATCCGGCGCTTCGTCTCCGGTGTCTCCGACGCCCTGCCGGGCACCGGCCAGGTCTTCCGTGGAGAGTCCACGCCCGCCGTCCTGGGGTGTGTCGTGGTTGCGCGTTTCCTCTCACTCCCGTCGTCCTTCATCGTGGTCAGTCCGGACACCGCCGGGACGGACCACCGTCCGTGGGCTGCCGACCGGCCTCACCCCCGGCTCCCGCGCGGCCGGTCGCCGTCATGGAGCAGTTCCTCGAACAGCGCGCGGTAGTGCACCATCGCGCCCCGCAGCTCCTCCGTGGTCGCCTGGTGGCGACTGCTGCGGTCGTTGACCTCGTGGGCGGCGCGGTAATGCTCCAGCGTGCGTCCGTGTTCCACCGACAAGTCCTTCACCTGCTGCTCGTACCCCTCGGTCGGGTACCCGCGCTCGCCCATGAGCGTGGTCACGAGCCGGTCCGCCTCATGGACCGCGTCCTCGGGCCGGTCGACGAACTGCTCCTGCACGCGCGCCCAGTCCTGCGCATAGCGGTCCCGGACAGGAGCCAGCAGCTCTTTGATGTCCAGCGCGTCGTGGCGTTCCTGGCGCTCGCGCAGCTCGCGCTCGCCCGCCCGGCGGCTTTCCTCGGCCTCCACCGTCCGCTCGTACTCCGGTCCGAAGCGCTCCCGCAGCTTCCGGCGGCGCGCGCTGAGCGTCAACGCCGCCGCCGCGCAGACAACTACCACCAGCACGGCGGCGATGATGATGATGGTGATGAGGGACATGGCGTCCTCCGCTCGTAGCCGCATGCTCCCCGAGCACGGCGCGCACAGCGGCACGTTCACCGAGGCCGCTCCCGGCAGCAGCGACGTGGAGGTCGCCGGCGACAACGCCGCGATCTGCTCCGGCGACGGCGGCGCTCCCCTCTTCCGTACCGCTGGGGACATCGCACAGGTCGTGTCGGTGGCCTCCCGCTCCGATCAGGGCGGCTGCTTCGGCATCGATGCGGCGCAGACGTCGACCAAGGGTGTTGCCGTGCGCACCGACGATCTCGCCGCCTGGGTGGACGCCACTGTCAAGGCCGCCCCAGTCGTCGACTTCAACGGGGACGGCATCGAGGACATCGCCATCGGCGACCCGAAGGCGACGGTCAGCGGTAGCGCCGAGGCCGGTGCCGTGCGCGTCGTCTACGGCGGCGGCAAGGGCAACGTCCAGCTCGACCAGAGCCTGTCATCCGTCCCGGGCGCTGCGGAAGCCGGTGACCGTTTCGGCCACTCCCTGGCCACGGTGGACTACAACGAGGACGGCTACACCGACCTCGTCGTCGGCGTGCCGTACGAGGACGCCGGGTCGGTCGCGGACGCGGGCATGGTGTCCCTCGTCTACGGCTCCGCCAACGGGCTCGGCAAGGGCCGCGCCGCCGAGGACTTCGTGCAGGGCCAGGGCACCGGCGCGCTGAAGGCTTCGGCCAACGAGAAGGGCGACATGCTCGGCCACGCCGTCGCGGCCGGGCAGACCCGCGAGGGCGATCCCTTCATCGTCATCGGCGACCCGGGCGAGGCCATCGGTACCAAGGAGGACGCGGGCAACGTCTTCTACGTGCGCGGTGGCACCAACGTGAACCTGACCCAGGAGGCCGGCATGTCCGGCGGCCTGGAAGCCGGCGACAAGGTCGGCTGGTCCGTCGCCGCCGACGCGAACAACATCGCCATCGGCGCGCCCTGCGAGGACATCGACAAGGCCGTCGACGCCGGTGCCGTATGGGTGCTGTCGCACAAGCGCGGTGCGGACGGCAAGCCGGCGCAGCGGGCGAACAACAACCAGAACGATGACAAGGTCTCCGGCGGCTCCGAGAACGGCGACGCCTTCGGCACCTCCGTCGCCCTGGTGGAGAACGGCCCGAACGGGGACTCCATCCTCGCCACGGGTGCTCCGGGCGAGTCGGTCACCAACGCGGACAAGGTGGATGTGAAGAACGCAGGCACCGTGTTCACGTTCAAGATCCCCGCCTCCGGCGGCTGGTCGCAGTACCAGGTGATCAACCAGGACCAGCCGGACGTCATCGGAGGCATCGAGACGGGCGACCGCTTCGGCGAGACGCTCCAGGCCATCAATCTCTCCCCCAGGACCGCTCCCACGTGGCAGACGCTCCAGCTCGTCGTGGGTGCCCCCGGTGAGACCCAGGGCTCCGTCGCCGCCGCCGGTGCGACCCACACCATGACCCTCGTCGGGGCTCCCGGCCCGCACAACGACGTCCTGTACGCCGGGCACAACGGCGTTCCGGGCACGCCGGGTGCGAACCAGCGGATCGGCCAGGCCGTCGGCGTCTCCCCGACCCACATCTACGTGGGCATGCCGACCGGCCCGCACACGCAGGGCGCGGCGTACGCGGTGCCCTGGCAGAACGTCGTCTCGCACGACGCTTCCGGCACCGACCAGCCGGTGACGGTGTACCAGCCGGGCAAGGACGGCATCCCGTCCGGCGGCAAGGCGTTCGGAGCGACGATCCGGTAGGCGACGCCTCGGACCACGCAAAGCAGTGGGTCCCGTCCTCCACAGGGAGGGCGGGACCCCTATCCGCATGTTGGCCAGCCTCCGCCTCTACTTCTCGGCCGTGCCGCGCTCCTCGCGGATGGACTCCTGACAGATGTCCGCGTTGGTGCGCGAGTCCTTGAGCAGGTCGTCGCAGAAGGCAGCGACATCGTTGCCGATGAGTTTCAGGACTCCCTTGCCGGCCGCCACGCCCTCCTCGAAGAAATCGACGATCCCTGAGAGCAGCTGCCCATCAGGCAAGTCGACCGGTCCGACCTTGAAGAGGTACCTCTGTATCTCCTTGTAGACGATCTGGTAGTCGGGCGGCAGCGCCTGGACCCGCGCCATGTGCGCCCGCCACTGCTTCTTGCCCCGGATGATGTCCTGGACGCCCACGTCAGCCTCCTAGCCGGCCCAGTTTCTTTGCAACGTTCCTGTTCAACTGCTCGCGCCACCGGTCGCGATAGCTCCGGGCACCTTCGCCGCCGGTCAGCGCCACGCAGAAGCCATCGATGTCGTCGCCGAGCACCTCGTGAACACTCTGCCCATCCGCCGCTGTTTCTTCGAACAGCCCCAGGACGCCATCAAGAATCGGCATCAGGTTGCGACCCGTGAAGCCCGCGCTGGGGTAGAGGTGAACCGTGATCTGTTCCCACGCTGCCCGGTAGTCGGCCGGCAATGCCTCGGCCCGGGCTTCGAACGCCTTCCATTCCCTCGTGAGGTCGCTGCCCGTCATGGTCTCCCAGAAGTTCATCGCCCGCCCTCCTTGAGCATGTCGATTCGTGATGAGAGGAACTCCCATTTCGCCCAGAACGTCGCGAGTTCTTCACGCCCTGCGTCGTTGAGCGCAAAGAACTTGCGCGGCGGGCCCAGTCCGGATGGTCGTTTCGTCACCCGGACCAGCCCGTTCCTCTCCAGTCTCACCAAGATGGTGTAGACCGTCCCCTCGACGACGTCGGCGAAGCCGAGTTCGTTCAGCCGACGCGTGATGGCGTACCCGTAGGTCTCCTCGCTGCCGATAATTTGAAGCACGCAGCCCTCAAGCGTGCCCTTGAGCATCTCCGTCAGATCGTCCATCGCGGATCCTCTTCGACTTCCCTCGGTACTGCGTAGCACCAGGTACCACTACACAGTAACACCGACTAGTGGACCAGCGCCTGGCGCGCAGGGGTTCATGCCCTCACCTACCGGGGAGCGACCTCCATGACCGCACAGTGGTTCGACATCCGGGAGCGCGAAGCGCTGGTTCGGTTCGCAGAACTCGTCTCGTCCAAAGGCGTACCCGAAGGAGGCAGGCACTCCTTCAGGGTGTGGCTGTCACCGGCCGGGGCCGAACCGCGGCCCCGACCGCGAAGTGCACGAACTCGTGGACGAGATGGAAGCCGGCCTTCGCCGCCAGGCGGCGGCTGGGGTGGTTGTCGCGGGAGCAGGTCCAGGACGGGATGCGGCCGCGGGCGGTGACATCCGCGCAGAGCACCTGGACGCAAGCCGAGGCCAGGCCTCGTCCGCGTTCTTCCGGGAGGGTGGCGACGGCGATGTCCTCGTACCGGCTGCCGACGAAGAAGGTGCAGGCGAGGGAGAGAAGGAATCCGTCACGGAAGACACCCCAGCAGCGGCCGGAAGCCGCGAGCCCGGTGGGGCCGCCCCAGCCGGCGCTGATCCATGCCATGTCCTGGCCGAGAGTTCGGAGAGCGTGGGCGTCGCGTGGCAGGAGACGACGGACGGTCATCTCAGGGCCGAGGAGAACGGCCGGAGGCAGGTCGCGGTGGACCCAGATCATGCGCTCCCAGGGAACGACGCGGTGGAAGGCGGCGCCGAGGACGGGCAGGAACCTGTCCGGCGCGGCCACGTAGTGACCGGCCAGGGGCGCCAGGTCCCCAGGGTCGGCCGACCGTGGGTCCCCGGCCAGAATGGCGTGTCCTGCGCAGGAGACGGCGGCTGCGCGGGGCCCGGACGGGTCGTCGGCCCACCAGGTCCCGTGACCGGTGAGGGCAACATGCTCGGGGAGGGCTCCCAGCCCCGGGCGGCCGGCGGGGAACCAGGGGGCCCCTGGCCCGGCCGGGAGGGCGGCGCCGTGCAGACGTTCGACCAGCATCACCATCGCTCCGGGATACATGCGAAAGCGGGCGGTACGGCACCGATGCCGGTGTCGCACCGCCCGCCCCGGCCTGCCGTCAGCTGCAGGCCTTGCTGCCGTGGTTGGCGCTCTTCTTGCGACGGGCTCGCTTCTTGCGGGCGCGCTTGGACATGGCTGCGATCCTTCTTTCGCTTGCTGTGGCGGTGGGATTCAGACGGACTTGACGGCGACCAGCTGCTCGGCGAGCTTGCACAGCCGGCGCACCGTGCGGTCCTCCATCGCCACGGGGGCGGCCGGGGCGGGGGCCGTACGGTCGTAGTAGGCGCCGGGGACGAGCTCGGTGGCGGGGTCGCACAGCCGTACGACGCGCTCGGCGCCCTCCAGCGCCGTGTCACCCTCGTGGGCGTACAGCGGCAGCAGGCCGGTGTCGCACACTCCGGGGTGCACGCTGACCGACGTCCACGGCGCCTGCTCCCGGGCGAAGATGGTCAGCGCGAGCTGGGACTGGGCGTAGGCGGCGAGGCGGGAGTAGCGCTTGGCGCGGTGCGGGTCGTTCCAGGCGATGGACGCCGTGCGGTGCATGGAGGACGAGACGTTGACGACGCGGCTGCCGGGGCGGGCGCCGAGCGGACCGGAGAGCTCGTGGGTGAGGAGGTAGGCGGCCAGGAAGTTGACCTGGAGGGAGAGTTCGTTGCCGTCGGCGGTCATGGTGCGCCGCTCGGGCGCGGCAAGGGCCGCGTTGTTGACCAGGACGTCGAGGACGGGGTGCTCCTCGGTGATGCGGGCGGCCATAGCCCGTACCTCGTCCAGGCGGGAGAAGTCGGCGACGACCAGACGCAGTCGCAGGGTGTCGGCACCGGCCGCCACCAGGCGGGCGACGGCGTCGTCCCCGGATGTCTGGTCGGGGGCGTGAAGGATGACCGTGTCGCCCCGCGCGGCGAGCAGCCGCGCGGTCTCCCAGCCGATACCGGAGGTGGCACCGGTGACCAGCGCGGTCCTGGAGGCGGGCGAGACAGCAGAAGACATGGAAATCCACTCCGGGAAGGGCAGAGCAGCAGCGATCCGCGGTCCGGCGGAGCTGCTGTGCGAGCGTGAAGAGGCATCAGCGACGGGGCCGGCGGAGGCCGGGATGCGCTGTGCCAGGTGATGCCGACCGGGGCGCATCGAGCGCGGCCGGGGCGTCAGTGATGAGGGGTGCGCTCAGCGCACCCTGTGCGAACAGCGCGCGGAACCGGACAGCGCCGTATGAGGCGGCCGGTCGTCGTGGCGCAGGTGGCTGTTCACGAGCACCATCCAAGGAAGCCCCGCACCCGGACGCAAGTGACACGTCACATCCCTGACGCCGCCCTGACGCACGTCGGCGCGTCGCTGCTGGGGGACTACGGCATGACTCGGCATCTCCCGACCCGCGCGACGCAGGCCTGACGGGCTGTTGGCGGTGACGGCGCTCGCACTCCGCCGACTGCACACGAGCATGAGGCGGGCCGGGCGTTCGAGCAGCGTCAAGAAGCAGGGGGTCGTCTTCCCCATCTCCGCGTCACTTGTTCTACTAGTGTGCAAACAAATGGAGGTGCTGTCATGCCGCAGTCACGAACCGCGTCCGTCCGCCGAACGGCTGTTTCCGCCTTGCCGCCCTTGATCGCCGCTGCCGCCGTCCTGTCAGTGTTCCTGTCCGCACGTGACCGGCTTCCCGACCGGATAGCCACCCACTTCGGAGCCGGCGGGGGTGCCGACGACTTCTCGAGTCAATCCGCCTTTCTCGCCACGGCGTTGGGACTGCTCCTGGCCGACGGCGTCCTCTTCGGTGGACTCACCTACTGGACACGGCCGAACCCCGGCGTCCAGCGCGTGCTGGCCGTCATCGGCGGTGCCGTCGCGGTGCTCACCGGATGGCTGGTCGTCGCGGTGCTGGTCGCCAACACCGATGCCGACGACACCTCATCCGTCACCCTGCCCGGGACACAGGCCGCACTCGCCTTCGGGGCAGCGGCACTCTATGCAGCGGTGGCCTGGCTGATCTGCGGCAAGGCCGAGGAGCCCGAGACCGTTTCCGGGCCGTCCACCGAAGCCTCACGTCTTCCGCTCGGCGACTCCGAGACCGCCGGCTGGACGCGCATTGCCGGCTCCCAGGTCCTGCCCGTCACCGGCGCCCTGGTCCTGACCGCCGGACTGGTCGTCGGCTTCACCACCGGATGGGTGCCCGCCCTGCCGCTCCTGGTCACGGGAGCACTCATGGCCCTGCTGACGGGCGCCCGGGTCACGGCCGACCGGCGGGGGATCACCGTTACGCCCTCGATCGCCCCCTGGCCGCGCCTCAACGTGCCCCTGCAGCGCATCGCCGAGGTCACGCACCGCCCCATCCACCCGCTGCGCGACTTCGGCGGCTGGGGATACCGGGCCCGGCCGGGAGCCAGCGGCATCGTGCTGCGGTCCGGGGACGCCATCGCCGCCCGGCTGACGACCGGCAGCGAGTTCGTCGTCACCGTGGACGACGCCGCCACCGCGGCCGCGCTGCTCAACACCCTCGCCGAACGCGAGCGCCGTACCTCCACCGGGGGGTGACCGTGCTCTTCCGCGTCGACCCGTCCTCGCCGCTCCCCCTCAGCGACCAGATCACCGCCTGCGTCCGCGGCGCCATCGCCGACGGCACCGTGGGCACCGGCGAACGCCTGCCCTCCGCACGCGACCTCGCCGCGTCTCTCGGCGTCAATATGCACACCGTCCTCCGCGGCTACCAACGGCTGCGCGAGGAGGGTCTGCTGGAGTTGCGCCGCGGTCGCGGTGCCGTCGTCACCGGAGGACCGGCTGCCGAGCGGGCCCGCCTCATGGCCCAGGCGCATCGCCTCGTGGCCGACGCCCGTGCCCTCGGGCTGAGCAACGAGGAGGTACTCGCCCTCGTCCGGAAGTCCCTCACCGGTGGAGCCTGAACTTCCGTATTAAGCATGGGATTCCGGACGTCAAGATCACATAAGGAACCCTCGTGGGCCGGTGACCTGACCGGCCGGTAATGGAAACGTTCCCTCCCGAAGATCACGCGTCCCGCGGCAGGCGTCCTCCGGTCCCTGCCGCGGGACCACCATGCCCATATCCGAGGGGGAACCCGCATGAAGACCACCCGGCGCACCGCCGGCATCATCGCCGGCCTGACCGCAGCCGTTGTCTGCGTCACCGGCGCCACGGCCGCCGCGGCGCCCAGCGCGGCCTCGCACACGCAGACCGTGAAGGCCGCCCCGGCCAAGCCGGCCCCGAACGCGGCCAAGGACGGCAAGGCCGTCTTCCAGGGCCTGTTCTTCGGGCAGGGCAAGGTCGGTGCCGAGCTCGCCAAGAGCCCGATGTTCAGCGAGATGCGCAAGGAGCTCGCCAAGGCCGACGCCAAGGACTCCGCACGCGTCGCCCGGATCGTCACCGACGCCGTCGACGCCAAGTACCCCGACTTCTTCGCGGCGTTCGGCAAGAAGGTACGCAGCGGCGACCCGCGCAAGGTTGAGGCCGCCGTCAACGACGCGCAGGCCAAGCTGCTGTCCATCGCCAAGAAGTCGGACGCCAAGGACACCGCGCAGCCGGTCCAGAACGGCCAGATGTGCGGCACCCTCGTCGCCGTCGCCGGCGCCGTCGTCCACGTCGCCGCCGCCGTGACGGCCGCGGCCGCCGCGGTCACCGTGACCGTCGCGGTCGGTGCCAACTTCGTCAAGGCCAAGAACTGGTTCTGGAGCGTGGCGCCCCAGGGCGACGACACCGCCCTCGGCCACGACGAGGCCGTCGCCACCGTAACGAAGATCCTCAAGGCCGCCTGACCCGGGCGCGCCTGAGCGAACAACCTTTCCGTGGGCCGGGCGACGCCGGCCGCCCGGCCCACACCCAGACCGCCACGCCACGACCGGGATGACGACGTGAAACGCCCTCAAGGGACCGCACGGGTCCGCCACTTCCTCCGCAAGGCCACGGACGGGCCGGCTCCACGCCGCGTACAAGTGTCCGGCCGCTCGTTCCTGGCCGTCGCGGCCCTCTGGAGCGTGGCCGTCCTCTACGTGGCCGAGGTCCACGTACCCAAGAATGTGCTCTCCCTGCCCGGCCAGAAGCAGGTCCGCTCCACGGTCACCAACGTCGCGCCACAAGGGTGGGCGTTCTTCACCAAGTCCCCCAGGGATGTGGAGGTCCTGCCCTACCGGCGGACCGCCGAGGGCACCTGGACCTCGCTGGCGCTCACCCCGCACTCCAGTCCCCGCAATGCCTTCGGCCTCGACCGCGCCTCCCGATCGCAGGGCATCGAGATCGCCCTCCTGCTCAACCTGGCCGAGAAGAAGGACTGGAAGGAGTGCGAGGAGGACCTCGCCGACTGCCTGGCCGACGCCCGGCCCACCCGCACGGTGAAGAACCCCTCGCCCGAGCCGACCGTCTGCGGCCGCGTCGCACTCGTCCAGGAGAAACCCGTGCCGTGGGCCTGGCGCGACCTCGTCGACCAGCGCACCACCCCCGAGCGCTACCTCGCCATGGATGTCACATGCTGACCACGCCGACCCGCCGCACCCACGGCATCCCCCTGCCCTGGGGCAACGCCTACGGCCTCGCCCGGACCCTGCTCGCCCTCGGCACCGCCGGCACCCTGGCCTTCAGCAGTACGGCCACCCTCTTCCGGCCTGTCGTCACCCTCGGCGAGTACCCGCTGTGCAAGGGCATGGCATCAGGTGGCGCCTTCTGTCTCGTCCCGCGCGGGCAGTTCGACCTGCTCCGCTGGCTGTGCGTCGCCGTCCTGCTGCTCGTCGCGTCCGGCTGGCGACCCCGGATCACAGCCCTGCCGCACGCCTACATCAGCTTCAGCGTCTTTTCCGGCATCGCCATCGGCGACGGCGGCGACCAGATCACCTGGATCCTCTCCCTGCTCCTGGCCCTCGTCGCACTCGGCGACAACCGCCGCTGGCACTGGCGGACACCCGCGCCCCGTACGGACGACGAGCCCACGTCCCGCGCCACGCGCTTCCGGGCCCTCCTCGGCGCGAGTGCGTGGACCGTCGCCCGCCTCCAGATGGCGATCCTCTACTTCCAGGCGGGCGCGGCCAAACTGCCGCACACCGAGTGGGCCGACGGCAGCGCCATGTACTACTGGGCCAACAACTCCTCCTTCGGCTTCCCCGAATGGCTTCGCCCCCTCACCGACCTCGTCGTCTACTCCCCCGTCGGCATGGCGGCCCTGACCTGGCTGCCCATCGCCCTCGAACTCGCCCTGGCAGCCTCACCGGTGATGTCCCAGCGGGCACGGTGGGTGCTCCTGCCGCTCGGCATCGCCTTCCACCTGGGCATCGCCCTGCTGATGGGCCTGTGGAGCTTCGCCCTCGCCATGGCGGCCGGCCTCCTTCTCCTGCTCAGCCCCGTCGGTCATCACTTCCCATTCCTCTCACCCGACCGTTCGCGAAAGAGGCAGACTCCGTCATGCGCACCCGCATCACCCGGCGACGCCTCCCCCGCGACCCCGGAACCGGCGGCCGCCGGCCTCACGTCCCTGACCAGGCTGGAGGCGCCCTCAATCTGATAGGGATGACGCCGAGCGCACGTCACCTGGCCCCTGCGGACCTCGACGGCGCCGGCTTCCTGCCCGACCAGGTCACCATCTCCGTGCCGGCCACCGCCTACCGGCCGGCCTCGGTGACCACGAGCGGGCGCACGGGCCTGCTGACCGACGGATCGTAGGCATACCCGCCCGGCGCCCTGCCTTCCCCTCAGCACGGGGGAGGCAGGGAGATCAGTCGGTGTCGAGGCCGTCGATCAGGCGGTTGAGGAACCGGGTGAAGGTGGCTTCAGGAGTAAGGGGGCGTCCGGGGGCGGAGAGCGCTTCGGCGAGTTCCGGGTGATGACCCTCTGCGGCAACAGTGGCGAGATAGCGGGCTTCGGCTGCAGCCCGGTCGGGGGACTGCGAGGCCGTGGCCTGCGCGATCTCGTGGGCGACGTGCCCGGCCACGAATGCTGTGAGCTGGGCGAAAATTTCCAGCTTCGCCCTACCGTCGAGTCCGGTGGGCCGCAGGGCAGTGAGCACATGCTCCAGGAAGGCCAGGGTGTTGGGTCCGGGGACGCGGCGGGTGGACAGGGCGGCGGGCAGCCAGGGATGCCGCAGCATGTGGGCACGCTGAAGGCGGGCGATGGCTTTGAGGTCGGCGCGCCAGTCGCCGGTGAGCGTGTCCGTGGGCAGCAGTTCGCCGCTGACGTGGTCGACCATCAGGTGCAGCAGCGTCTCCTTGTCGGGGGCGTAGCTGTAGAGCGACATGACGCCGGCTCCGACCTGTGCGGCAACTTTCCGCATGGTGACCGCGTCAAGCCCCTCGGCGTCCGCCAGGGCGACGGCTGCCGCCGTAATCGCCTCTCGGCTGTAGGCAGGCTTGCGGCCTCTGCGGGGCTGGCCAGGGGTCAGCCAGAGCTGTTGGGGGTCGACACCCGGGGCGCCGCCCCTTCCGTCGCGGGGCACGGTCCACGCTCCTCTCCTTGATCAGCGGCCCTTGCGGGGCACAGTCAAGCATGCCCTATTCTCGTACACTGTACGGAAATCAAGGAGGGGAACGATGCCGTCACCCACGCACAGCCCTGCGCCGAGGCCGACCTGGGCACCGCCTGCCGGGAAACCGCCACTTGCCTCACGGATGATGAGGGCGACGTGGCGCCGCCTCCCGGCCGGACTTCACGACGTCGGATGGGAGCCGGGACTGGTGGTGCCGGCCGCCGACGGCAGCCCCCTGATCACGGACCACTACTTCCCGCGCGCCGAAGGCGACTTCCCCACCCTCCTGGTGCGCTCGCCGTACGGCAGAGGCTTCCCGTGGTCCCCCATGTACGGCCTGCTCTTCGCCGAACAGGGCTTTCACGTGGTCCTGCAGAGCTGCCGCGGGACCGGCGGCTCGGGGGGCGCGTTCGACCTGTGGCGCAACGAGGCCGCCGACGGCCGCGCCACGGTGTCCTGGCTTCGCGAGCAACCCTGGTTCAACGGAACACTGGGGACCGTCGGCCCCAGCTACCTCGGCTACACGCAATGGGCCCTTGCCGCGGACCCGCCACCAGAACTGAAGGCAATGGTGGTACAGGTGGGCCTGCACGACCCCTACGCCCTGTTCCACACGGACGGTGCGCTGCACCTGGAAACAGCCCTCGCCGTCGGCGTGGGCATGACCTACCAGCACCAAGGCATCGCACCCTTCCTGAAGGCGACACTGCGCCTGCAGCGCCGACTACGTGCTGTCACCACAGCGCGGCCACTGCGCGGGGCGCACGTCTCGGCCCTCGGCGGCGAGGTGCCCTGGCTGGACGAGGTGATGACGCACCCTGACGCCAAGGACGCCTACTGGCACGGCGCTTCGTTGGCGGAGTCGGCGGAGCGGCTCAGCGTGCCCACGAGTCTGATCACCGGATGGCACGACGCACTGGCCGACCAGACCTTCGAGCAGTACGACCGGCTGCGTCAGGCCGGATGCGAGACCGCCCTGCTCGTCGGCCCCTGGACCCATACCTCCGCCCTGCAGCAGGGATGGCCCGAGGTGTTCGCCGAGAGCCTCGCCTGGCTGCGTGCCCACCTGTACGCCGATCCCTCCGGCCTCCGTCCCACAGGGGTGCGCGTGCACATCGGCGGCGAAGACGCCTGGCGGAACTTCGACGACTGGCCGCCGCCCGCGTCCGTCAGCCCGTGGTTTCCCATCGCGCAGGGGCATCTCACCGACCAGGCACCCACGGACTCCGCACCACTGATGTCCTTCCGCTACGACCCCGCAGACCCCACTCCGTCCCTGGGCGGCCCTCTCCTCTCCCGCACCGCCGGTCCTCGCGACAACAGCAGCCTGGAGGCCCGGGAGGACGTACTGACGTTCACCGGTCCCCCACTGACCGAGCCCCTGGACATTCTCGGGCCGGTCTCCGCGCGGCTGAGCATCTCCACGGACACCGGTCACGCCGACGTCTTCACCCGTCTGTGCGACGTCGACGCACAAGGCCGCTCCGTCAACGTCTGTGACGGGCTGGGCCAGCTGCGGACGGACGGACAGGAGCCGTCGCAGATCACCGTGCCGATGAGTTCCACCGCCCACCGCTTCGCCATCGGCCACCGCATACGCTGGCAGATCAGCGGAGGCGCCCATCCACGCTACGCCCGCAATCCCGGCAACGGGGACTCTCCGGTGAACGCCACCACCTTCACACCGGTGCGCATCACGCTCCACACGGACTCGGCTTTGCTGCTTGCCACGCATGCCCAGGGTTCCGGCCCCGGCCCCACGGGGAACGGCTGACCAGCCGGACCCGACGCCCCGCCTCGCTCCTCGGCACCGTCTTCGTCGCCCAGCGCGTCACACCAGGTCACTCAGGACGCGTCCCTTCAGTCCCTGTACGCGGGGCGGACACGGTTGTGTGGGGAGAAGCGTCCGGGGGTCGTTCGGCGTGTGAGGCGCTTGCTGCGAGGCACGGCCGCGCACAGTGAGGCCGGGGCCGCCCCGGCCCCGCTTCCGAAGGAACGGAGACGCCGGTGACGGTGACGGCCGAGACCACGGGCGGGGAACTCGCCGAGAGCCTGCTGCAGAACGTGGGCAACGAGCAGGTGTGCGCCGCGACACGCCTGTTCGGCGCCCACCGCAACGGATACTGGCTGCGCCTGGTGGTGTACGCGACTTACGACGTCGTTTCGACGTGAGATGGGGAGTCGCACGCTCGCACGAATAGTGCCTGGACGATTCTGGTGGCCAGGTCTCTGAGCCAGGTGTGGGCGCGGTCGTTGTCGTAGCGCTGGTGCCACAGCAGGTACAGGGGGACGTCGGGTAGGGGAAGTGGTGGCGGCAGCGTGGCCAGCCCGAGTTGTTTCCGAGCCGTGCGGGTGACCGCGTCGGGGAGGGTGACGACCAGGTCGGTGTCGAGGGCGAGTTGCAGGGCGAAGGCGGCGGTGGGCCCGGCGGCGACGACGCGTCGTTCGAGGCCACGTGTGGTCAGGGCGTCGTCGATCGGGTCGCGCAGGCTTCCGCGCCGCGAGACGGTGAGGTGTTCGGCGGCTGCGTAGCGCTCGAGGCTCAGCGGGCCTTCGGTGAGCGGGTGGCCTGGGCGGACGGCAACGACCAGCCGGTCCCTGCCGACGAGGCGGTGGCGGATGTCGGGGAGCGTCGGAGCGCTGGAGCTTGATTCGAGGTCGACCTCACCCCGGCGCAGCTCGGCGTCATCCGTCCCGGGTTCGGCGGACAGGCGCAGGCGGACACCGGGGGCCTGATGGTGGACGGCCGTGGTCAAGGCGGTGCCGCAAGCGGTGGTCAGGGCGTCGTGCCAGCGCACGGTGAACACCCGGTCCAGAGCCGCCAGGTCGAGTTCCTGCTGCGCGGAGAGAAGTTGCTGGGCCTGCTGCACAAGGGCGTGGACCTGGGCTCGCATGGCCAGCGCGCGGGTGGTGGGGACCATGCTGCGGCCGGTGCGGACCAGGATCTGGTCACCGGTGGCCTTGCGGATGCGGCCCAGGGAGCGGCTCATCGCCGGTGCGGTGACATGGAGACGCGCTGCCGCGCCGGCGACGCTGCCTTCTTCCAGCAGGGCGTCCAGGGCGGTGAGCAGGTTCAGATCCAGTTGCATGAGAGTAACTCTACAAGTGACAAGCATGCACTGGTTGTTAATGGCTAGGCGGCCTACCTTCGAAGTGCGGGGCGAGACAACCGCCCCGCTTCGACCGATCCCAGGGAGCCCACCATGAGCACAGCCATGCCTTTCGACGCCGACGCGACGATCCTGTCCGACGTGACCGCTGCGGTGAAGGCCGCTGGCGTCACGCTGCGCGACCGCTACACCTCGCACGCCCGGGGCGTGAGTCTGGACGAGGTCGTCGCCGAGATCCACGCCAACGACGACGCGGTGCTGGACGTGCTGCGGGAACCGCTGCTGCGGGCCCGGCGAGGGTCGCAGTGGGCCGAGGACGAGCTGGCCGGCGGCGCGCTCCCGCCCGGGGAGTGGTGGGTCGTCGACCCCGCCGAGGGCAACATCAACCACGTCCACGGCATGGAGGACTGGGCCGTCACCGCCACCCTGGTCCGCGACAACCAGCCGGTACTCACCGTCGTCCACCTGCCGCTGACCGGCGACACCTACACCGCCGTCGCCGGCGGCGGTGCCCGCCTCAACGACCGGCCCCTGAAGGTGTCCGCCAAGACCGACCTGGGCGCCGCGCTCGTCGGCACCGGCCAGGCCAGGCCCGGCGAGGACGAGCGCACCTTCCAGCGGATCGGTGACTCCGTCACCGCCATGCTCATCAACGGCCTGGTCGTGCGCGTGTCCGTTCCCGCCACGATGCAGCTCATCCACGTCGCCGCCGGACGCATGGACGCGTTCTGGCAGTTCTCCGACGTCCGCTCCGGCCTGGTCGCCGGCGCCCTGCTGGTCTCCGAAGCCGGAGGCACCGTCACCGACCTGACGGGCGAGCCCTGGCACACCGGCAGCCGCGACTTCCTGGCCGCCGCCCCCGGCATCCACGGCGCCGCCCTCAAGGCCCTCTCGCTGATTGCCTGACCGGACGTCTCCGCTCTTCCCACCCCGATACCGCAAGGAGCATCACCTCATGACCAGCATCGGCATCCTGGGCGCCGGCCGCGTCGGCACCAACCTCGCCTGCAAGCTCTCCGCAGCCGGGCACCATGTCACCCTCGGTGGCCGGAGCCCCGAAGGCACTGCCGCCCGCACCATTGGGCTCGTCCCGCGGATCGCCTTCGCCGACCAGCGCACCACCGCCCGCACCACGGACATCGTGATCAACGCGACGCCCGGCGACAGCTCCCGGGAGCGCCTGGCCGACCTGCGCACCGAGCTCTCCGGCAAGATCCTCATCGACGTCTCCAACGCCACCCACGACGCCGCTGACGGCCTGCCCGGAGACCTGTGCTATCCCGGCAGCAGCCTTGCCGAGAAGCTCCAGGCCGCGCTCCCCGACACCCATGTGGTCAAGTCCCTCAACACCATGCTGTTCATGGTCATGACCGCTCCCGAGACGCTGGCCACCCCACCGACCGTCTACCTCTCGGGCAACAGCGAACACGCGAAGAGGACCGTTACCGGCCTGCTCGGCGACCTGGGCTGGCAGCCCGAACAGATCGAGGACCTCGGCGACATCACCACAGCCCGCGCCACCGAGGCCATGATCCTGGTCGTGCCCCACATCCTGCGCCGACACGGCTTCAAGCCCTTCGCCGTCTCCCTCGCCCGCTGACTCGCCAAGACCGGGTTCAGACCAGAACCAGGTGGCGGGCTCGTGCGGGGGCAGCTGGGTGCTGGGTGCGGATCCTGCGGGCCATGCAGGAGGCCGCGTACGGCGACACGCGCTGAATCCGCGTGCCGCGTGCAGGAGACAGGCTGCCTCCTGCACGAAGAGCCGGTGCTGTCGCGGGCAGCCGCAGGCAGCCGACGGGGCCGCATTCCGTGGCGAAGGTCAGCCGTTGCCGGACCGGTCGGCTGACCGGTCAGCACCAGCGTGGGCAGTGTGCTCCCCGCTCGCGCTGCAGCCGGAGCATGGCGGTCTGGCACCCCCTGCACAGACGGAGCGCCATATCGTCGGTCGGCTCGACCAGCACCTCGGCGGCGCGATGCCCCCAGGTCAGGCCCGCCCGGCGGCGGTTCTCGCTCTCGTGCTGGACGCCGCCGCGCGCAGCGGTGAGCCGGCGGGGCAGTGCATCGCACACCTGGCCGCGGACAACCCGGCGGTGCGCACCGAGCGGCGTCCCCAGCACGGAGCAGGCGACGGCGCCGGCGGGGGCACATGGGTCGAGACGTCGGCATCGACGCGGGCCGCGCCGGAGCGCCGGCTGCCGGTGCGGGCGGACCTCGTCGCGCGGGCTCGCGGGGCCTCGCGGCTGTGGGTCTCGTTCTGGATGAACCACGACGGTGTCCACGACGGGAACACCGTCATGCGGCCGGCCAGGATGCCCCTGGAGGAGAACCGGCTGGTCACCTCCTGCAGAACTGGATGTCTGCGGTACCGCGGGACTTGGGAGCTGCTGCCGCTGAAGCTGGAGCAGCTGCGCCGTCGCCGAACAGCAGGACAACGCCGCATAGTTGTCTCTTCTCCAGCTGCCTGACCTGGTCGTTCTCGCCGGGACCGGTGCACCGCAGGGCTTGTTATCGGTTGGGAGGTCCGACGAACCTGCCTGTGGATCCCCGCGCGAATGTCCCGCGAGGATCCACAGTGAAGGTGCAGCATCTACTGCTACTGCTGCTTGCTGGGATCTCTCACTCTTGCTGTGCGGCCGTGCGGCGGAGCGCCCACCACTGGCGCGCTCGTGCCACAAGCCAATTGGTGCAGTAGATCGCCGGAATGGCTGCGTAGCAGGCTGGTTCGAGGCCCGCCAGGGAGTAGAGCCCGTAGAGGGCGCCCCCGAGCAGGAGGCCCGCGAGTGTGCCGGACAGCATGTTGGAGGCAGCGACGCGGTCGACGCCGCGGGCAAGGCGTCCCACCAAGACCCGGACCACCCCTGGCTCCTCCACGGCGGGTGCCGGCCGAAGGATCATGCGAAGCCTCAGGGCGGCCCACACGTTACTGAAGGCGTGAGCGAGCCTTATGGCCGGGTTCCTGATCTGTTCCAGCTCTGCGGTCCACTGCGCCCAGTAATCCATACCGTGCTCAGGCCCGATCAGGGCCGCAGCCATGTTGGTCAGGTGCTTGATCGTGCCCGACATCCGCCGTGCTCGCCGCTCGTCGCGACGGGCGCGGCGCTGCTGTCGACGCGAGGCCGTGGTGAGCGCCGCATCTCCGCTTGCTGCTTCTTCCTGCTGGATGCGGAGCAGCCTCGTGACGTGGCGAGCCTGCCGCCGTATGCGGCAAGCGATGAAGTAGGTGAACAGCACTCCGCGGGGAGCCTCCGTGATCTCTTCGTCCCACCCGCTGAGGAGTTCCTCCGTTCCCTCCACGCCTTCGATCTGCTTCTTCGCGTTGCGGATGATCCGGTTCACACGCCACTCGGTGACTGAAGCGACCTGCCTGACCAGTCACCCGATGAAGAGCAGCAACAGCTGGAGAACCCAGAAGGCGGGGTCGGTGAAGTATCCGTCCACTGTGCTGTCCTCACGCTCCGAAGCCGATGGACGGACCGGCGGCTCCGGGGCGGCCGGGGGCGGCCGTCCGGCGGGATGCCGCGCGCTGGAGTGCCGACTGGGCCCGCTGCAGCCCGTTCGGGGTGAGCCGGTAGAAGCGACGCCGGGGCCCTCGCGAGTCGGGCTCTTCGCCGGATTCCCATTCGCTGGTCACCCAGCCTGCCTGCTCCAGGCGGGCCAGAATCGGATAGATCGTGCCTGTCAGGACGCCTGTGGCCTGAGCGATCTTCAGGCCGTAGAGCTCCTGATCCTGTGTCACCAGCACTGACAGCACGTCCAGTGTGGTGCGGGTCATCTTTGGCTCTGCCATACCACCAACTCTACCTAGCTCGAACACTATCTATCTAGAGTTAGAGCCCTGCGAGATGGCAGCGCGGTGGTCTCTGGTGGAACGTTGCAGGTCAGTCCCGCTATGCGCGGGGCTTTCCCACGACGGGTCAGCTGCACTGTTCCACGGCGGCGCGCAGCAGGGCGGCGGTGGCGGCCGCCGTCTCGCGGGCCGGTGCCGGAGCCGGCTCGCGGCCTCGTCCTGTGGGTCCGGGCCCGGGACGGCGAGGCCCTTCGAGCTGAAGGTTCCCGGGGGATGCCGGTGGCGCAGCGGGAAAGGAAGGCATGAACCGCTTGCCCACTCCTCATGTCCCCTGCTCGCTCTGACTGGACAGCTGCGCGCATGCGTCTCACACACACCCGGAGCCGCACTCTGACACAACATTCACAGCAGCATGTGTAATGGATATGTCACGCAGAGGGCCGCAAAGGCGCCGGGGGAATCATTCGCCAACACCGAACACCAGCCACCTGAGAAATACCTGAACGCACATCTTGCGGCGTGCGTTCAAGCCAATCTACCAACGGCCACTTGCACGGCGGCCATGCCGGGCCGATAGTAGACACTTCATTCTTGAGCGGCACGTCGAAGGAGTGGTCCAGAATGCCGGGCGTTGGCGAACCCGTGGAATACCCACTCCTCAATGGCACCGCTGATCCGCAGTTCGTCACCGTCGGACCGGATGGATACCTTTGGGTGACGACCGAGTGGACTGGGCTCGTCCAGGTGAATCCGACCAGCCTTGCCAACCAACTCGCGGTCACCGACGAAGTTCCCACGCCCTGCATCGGAATCATTCCGGACCCCCGCCCGACGCGAACGGACGGGAGGAAGGCCGTATGGTTCACCTGCGTCTCCGATTGGGCCGGAGACTCGGTCGTCCAATACGACATCGTGAACCAGAGGCGACTCTCCGGGATCAAACTTGCCTACGAATCCTGGGTTCAGGCCCTCACGTGGCTGCTGATCGACAAGGGTGCCGCCGGGACACCCGTGTATTCCTATTGGATCATGTTCGTCGAGCCCTTGCATACTGTAGCCGGATATTATGACGCGGAAGACGAGTCCGGCACTCCCGGCACATATCCGTTTCCGGACGCCCAGCAGAACCCCGTCTACGACACCTGGCTCTGGTCCGTGGCCGTCACCGCTCCGGCGAGCGCGAAATCACCCGGCGATTGCACCTATTGGATGACGGGTCAGGCCAGCGCGGGAGACTATCCGCGGAAGACGAACAGCCTTTACAGGTATACCCCCGCCAAGGACGAGCAGCCTGAGCCCGTTCCGCTCCCCGGGGGAAGCAGCCAGAAGCCGGTTCACGTCGTCGCCGGCCCCAATGGGGACGCGATATGGGTGGGCACCGAAAATCCAAGCCAGATCTGTCGGTACGACACAGCCCTCCGCAGCTGGACGCAGCGGTTCATCTCCGGATTCGGCGCGCCTCGACAGATGATGCTGGGCACGGACGGGAATCTCTGGGTAGCGACCAGCAAGGGGATCTCACGCTTCCGTACGGACAAGAACATTACCGAGCTCCCGGGCCCGTCCCTGCCGAACGGCGGCGACGCCATGGGGCTGTGCGTGGACAAGCACGGCAAATGGGTCTGGTACACCAACCCGACCAACAAGTCGATCGGGCAGTACCCGATTCCCGATGACCCCGAAAGTCCGTGCGGGAAAACCCAGTTCGTGTCCCAACTGGTGACGGAGACAGCCCCGGGGCAGCGCACCGGGATGTCGGGCGTGGTTCAGTACATCAGCAACGGCCTGCCCATCCCCGGCGTGCCGCTCACCTGCCGCGTGGTCTCCGACGGAGGCACGACATTCAGCGACGGAACGACAGAGACCCTCCTGACCACGGACGTCCGGGGCCGGGCCGCGCTCCCCGCGCTCCAGGCCGGCCGCGAGGAGGACCGGGTGGTGCTGAAGGTCGGCCACGGGGACTCGGAGCCCCCCACCACGATCTCCCTCTGCGTGCGGTCCGATCCGGGCAAGGGTGCCGAAGCAAACGAATCGTGACCTCTCCGGAGGGGGTGCGCCCAGTGGCGCCATCGCTGCCGGGCCCGGTTCGTCAAGCAACGGCTGGAGGGGCTGACCGTCGAGCCCCAGAGCTCGGATCCCCAGCTGACGCGTGATGCTGTCCTACACCCCGTAGCAAGCAGGCGCGGGAGTGCAGATGTCAGAGGGTCAGGCAAGTGCGGTGGGCGCGAGGCGGATGGTGTGCGGCTGCTGCTGGGCCCGGATGCGGATCGGCCTGGGCATGACGGCGGCATCGGGCCGTTCGACGGGGGCGGGGGCCAGTGCGCGGACGCCCCCGCCCTGCGCGCCGCCCGCATAAAGGGCGGCGGCGCCCCGTACAACATCGGAGCGGGCGACGGCGACCCCTCCGCCTTCCAACGCATCAACAGCAAACAGTTCCAAGCCGCCACCGTCCCCGAACCCCTCACCCAGCAAGGCTGGCAAATCGTCGACACGGCCCCCACAACCGCCTCCCCGAAGGCCATCGATCGCCCCGCACCCCTCCCTCCTCCCCCACCTCCGCCACGCCGAGCTGCCCCCAACACCGTTCCCGGCCACGGGAAACGCCGATCCGGAAGGTGGCGGCGGGGGCCGTAAGACGTACTGCCCGGGCCGACGCCACGTGAAGATCGCGTCGATGGCAGCGGCGCCTCCTCGCCCCCACGGGGCAACCGATTCCCCTGCCTCCGGCTCTTCGGAGGCATAGAAGCTGACCGACGACCGCAGGCTCAACCACCGCTACGAGCGGAAACCGGGAGGACCCATGGGGAAGCAGCAGACCGATGATGACGACGTATTAACCGTGGAGGACACACTCGGTGCCGAGGAAGTGGCCGTCTACCGCTGGCTGGCCCTGCACGGTCAGCTCGACCTGGTCCGGATGGCCGAAGAGACGGGGGTCTGCGAGAAGGCGGTGAGCAGTGCAGTGGACTACCTCGTCCGGATCGGCCTGGTGCAAAGAGGCGAGGAGGGAGACGGCCGGCTGTGGGCCGTCGACCCGCACCTCGTCGCCGCCGTGGCCACCGCGCCGGTGGAGCGTGCCATCGCGGAACAGCAGACGCGGCTGCGCGTCTTCCGCGACCAGTTCGCCCGGCTGGCGTCCGACTACAAGAAGGGGAGGCACGGTGCCTTCACGGACTTGGAGACCATCCCCGGACTCACCCAGGTGCGGGCCGCGCTGAACCGGGCGGCCGAGCAGTGCCAGGAGGAGACGGTCACCGTGCAGCCCGGCGGCACCCGCCCGCCCGAAGTGCTCCAGGACGCCTTGGTCCGGGACAGGCAGATGCTCGCCCGGGGGGTGCGGATGCGCACCCTTTACCACCACACCGCCCGGTTCAACAGTCCCAGCCAGGCGTACGTGGCCACGATGAGCGCGCTGGGCGGCGAGTACCGGACCGCCCACCAGCTCGCCGGCCGTGTGATCATCTTCGACCGGGAACTGGCGTTCATGACCAACCGCAACGACCGGCTGGGCGCGGTGGTGGTCCGGGAGCCGTCGGTGGTGCACTTCCTGTACGAGCTGTTCGAGCAGATGTGGTCGCAGGCCCAGCCGTTCTCCAACGCAGCCACCGACGGCCTGGAGACGGTCGCCAAGGATCTGGACCGCACCATCCTGCGGCTGCTGGCGGCGGGACTGAAGGACGAGACCATCGCGCGGCGGCTGGGCATGTCTCTGCGCACGACCCGCAAGCACATCGCGGACATGATGCAGGTGCTCGGCGTCCAGAGCCGTTTCCAGGCCGGCGTCGCGGTGTCCGCGAGGGGGCTGCTGAATGACGAGGGAGAGCGGGACGCGGAACCCACGACAGCACCGGCCTGATCCGGCAGCCGTCCTCCGGAGGCGCACACCGTCAGTCCGGGCACTCCAGGTGGAGTTCGAGCAGTGTGGTCGGCGCGTAGATCTCCGACAGCCGGTAGGTGTGGCCCCGGGGCACGAAGAGGGTGCCACCGGAACGCAGCCGCATGCCCAGCGGGTGCGAGGGGCGAGGTGCCGGGTCCTGCGCCGGGTCCTCACCGATACGCGACAGGACGCAGCGGCAGGCTCCTTCCAGGACCGTGACCGTGGACTCGGCACCCCTCGGTGCGCCCTCCGTGACGGGGGAACCGGCCGACAGGAAGCGGTAGAAGGAGCGCACCGGAAGTTGCAGCCTGCGGCCCAGCTCCGCCGCCAGTTCCTCCGTTCCCGGTCCGCCCGGCACGGAGGAACCGGCACCCGCTTCCGGGCGGGCCGGCCGGGACAACCCGAGCAGGGCCGGCAAGGTCGTCGGATCCTCGGACCACAGCAGGGCAGGCCCCTTGGCACCGTTGGCCGCCACGCACAGGACCAGCTCTTCGACGAAGCACTGCACCGGCTGACTGAGACCTCTCTGTCCGGGCACGGTTCTCCGATCTCGCCGCAAGTCCGGGCGATGCGGGGTGGATGAGGTGTATCAGGGCTCCCGGACACACCGAGGAAAGGGAGGGGCTACGTGAGCGCCTGCAACCGTAGCGAGAATTCTGCCGCTCGGGCGCCGGTCCCGACAGCCGCATGCCCGGCCTGCCCACCGGGCCGGGCACGGCGGACGGCCGGCCCCACCGGGCCGGGCACGGTCACGGATCCGGGCGCCTTACCCGTACGTCCCCGTTCCCCTCCCGCTCTTCCAGGGTGATGGGCGCCCGTCCCGGAATCCACCGACGGAACCACTCACCAAGTTCTCCGGCACCAAAGCGGGGGGCGGATGAAACACCCAAAGGGTCTCAGTAGCTGACGATGCGGCAGATATAGCTGTCCGACGCCTTCAGCCGTCACGGCTCACCGAAGGCTCTTGAAACGATTCCCGGAGCTTCGCCCGGTCGATCTTTCCGTTCCGCGTCGACGGGAGTACGTCCAGCTCAGTGAAGTGTCTGGGGACCATGAACCGGGGCAGACGGGAGGCACACGCACTGAGCAGGTCGTCCGGGTCGACCTCCGCACCGGTCACGAGGGTGTAGAACGCCGCCAGTTGCGTGGAGGCGGCCACCTTGACCCCGACGACCGCGGCTCGACGGACACCGGCGACCCCGCTGATCACGGATTCCACCTCACCCGGCTCGACTCGGTAGCCGTTCACCTTGAGCTGGTCGTCGAGCCTGGAGACGAAGTGGAACTCGACACCGTCGAACGTGACCAGGTCTCCGCTGAAATAGCAGCGCCGCATGCCACCGTCTTGATGTTCGACCTCCCGGAATCGCTTCGCGGTGAGCTCGTCGTCAGCGGCGTACCCGATCCCGACGCAATTCCCGGCGATGACCAGCTCTCGGGTCTCTCCGGGCGCGAACGGGCGCAGCCGTCCTTCCACATGGCACAGCAGCTCCGCGTCGACGACCGCAGTGCCGATGGGCGGCCGGTCGGGCCAGTTGGCGACGTCGCCCGTCAGCCGGTACTGAGTGACCACATGGGTTTCGCTCGGCCCGTACTGATTCACCAGCGTGAGGTCACCGTCGGCACAGAACTGCCGCACTTCGTCGTTGATCACCAACTGTTCGCCTGCCACCGAGATCTCCCGCAGACTCGGTGTCCTCTCGCCCGCGGCACACGCGGCGGCGGCCAGTCCGTGCAACCCGACCACCGGCTGGAAGAGACGGGCGGCGTCGTGCTCGCGAATGATGTCGATCAATGTGAAGGGGTCCAGCCGGTCCTGGTCGTTCACCACGATCAGGGTCGCGCCGGCCAGCCAGGTCGCCACCGTGTCCTCGTACACCATGTCGAAGCCGATGGACGACATGTGCAGGGTGTTCGGAGGCCGGTCGTGGCTCCACCGCTGGACGTGCCAGTTCCCCAGGTCCGCCAGGACCACCGGCGGTACCGCGACGGCCTTGGGTTCGCCCGTGGACCCGGAGGTGGGGATGACGTAGCAGACCGGACCGGTCGCGACCTCGTCCCGCCTCGTTCCCCGGATCGACCGGAAGGTGTGTTCCGGGACCCCCGATGCGATCGGTGCGCACTCATCGGCCCGCAGGATCATGGCGCAGTCGGCGCTGCTCACCAGTTTGCCGGTCCAGGTGGGCGGCATGGCCGGGTCGATGGACAGCACGCCGGCTCCAACGCGCCACACACCCAGCACCGCCGCGCAACGGAACCACGAACGAGTCGCGTGCACGTCGACCACGTCACCGGGACCGATGCCCTGTTCGGCGAGGCCGCCGGCGATCTCGGCCGACACGTCGTCGAGTTCGGCGTAGGTATGGGCGATGCCGTTGTCGACAACCGCCACCGCATCCCGGTGCCGGGCGATGGCGTCGACCAGCGTCCGGATCAGTGAACCGTCGAGGTCGCTCATGCGATCAGCCCCCCGTCGACGAGTTCCAGCGGCCGGTAGTCACGCGATGCCACGAACTCCGGGCGTGGATTGGGCACTTCGCGCAATTCGTTGTCGACACTGTTGTAGCTGACGAAGGCCATGGTCCGGTCGGTCGGTGACATGTTCGCACCGGAGCCGTGCGCGATGCAGGGGTGGAAGAACAGCAGGCTTCCGGCACGTCCGACGATGGACCGGATCTCCGACTCCGTGGTCACCCTGGCCATCTGTTCGGCGTCCAGGGCGAACTCCAGCTTCGCCGACAGGTCGGCCTCCCACTGCGACGCGCCCTCGGACTCAGGACGCCACGGGGCTATCGCGTCGTTTCGATGCGAACCGGGTACGACCAGCAGCGGGCCGTTGTGCTCGGTCGCGTCGTCCAGGAACAACGCGGCATTGACCGCCCGCGGCTCCGGCATACCGTCCTTGTTCCCCCAGACGCTGTAGTCCTGATGCCATTGCCACACGTCCCCGCGAAGCGCCTGCTTCGCGTTGACTTTGCACTGGAACACATACACCTTGCTTTCCAGCAGTTCCTCCGCCGCGGAAAGCAGCTCGGGCAGCCGCACCAGCCTGGAGAACAGCGCTCCCGTGGTGTGGCAGCCGTGGATGCCCCGCACCGTGGTGCCGTCCTCCTCGAAGATCCGCCCAGGGTGCTCGGTCGCGTAGAGATCGGCCACCTCACGCCGCAGAGCGGCGATGTCGTCGGCTTCGAAAACGTCCTCGAGGAGCAGGAACCCTTCGGAATGGTATTCCGATATCTGGCTTTCTGTGAGCATAACTCGATGGCCTCTCTGCCTTGTTCTGTGGGGCGATGAAAAGCGTTACGTAGGCGTGGGAACCACAGCCTCCGCTGGGCGTAGGACATGGGGGGACACGGGCCACTCCTCAGGAGGCAGAGCCGGATGCGGCGGAATGGGTGGGAGCGATCCGACCTGGAGGGTCCGCCGGATCTCCTGGGTGGAGAAGTGGCCGCCGCCGAGCACGTCGCGCCGGTACGGGCCGGAGGTCGAGCCGCTCCACCGGGAACCGACGTCGGCGCTGATCAGTGGATCGCCGGCACCGGAGAACACCTGCAGCGGCACGCTCACCTTGGCGCCGGCTTGGACGAAGGTGTCCCGAACACCGAAGCCGGCCCGCATCAGCTCCAGCGTCAGCTCGGTCAGGCCTCGTTCATCGTGGCCGCCAGGCTGGCGGGGCGCATGTCCGTCCAGTTCTCCTCGACGTAATCCAGACACGCGGTCCGCGTTCCCGCTCCGAACACGGTGGACCATCCGGCGGGCACGTCGATTTTCGCGGGCCACAAGGAATGCTGTCGCTCCGCATTGGCCAGCACGACATAGGAGCCATTCTCGTCATCGAACGGGTTGTTCACGGAACTGTCCTTTTCAAGGTGATCAGGCCGGATCATGGAGATCGGCCGAGGATGCGACATGGCGTCGGGGTCGGGCGCGGCCGGCCTGTTCGACGGTCAGAGCCAGCCGAGCCGAGCGGCTTTGACCCCGGCCTCGAAACGGCTGCGAGCGCCGAGGCGCTCCATCAGCGCTGCCATCATGCGTCGAGCGGTCCGGGGCGAAATATGCAGCCGGCCTGCGGCGGCAGCATCGGTGCACCCCTTGGCGGCCAGCCTGAGCAGTGCCAGTTCCGTGCCGCTCAGGGCGTCGCCCCCCGCGGGCCGCTCGCCATCCAGCGGTGTGGCCGACGACCAGATCTGTTCGAACAGGACGACCATGGGGGCGACGAGGCCGGGATCGGTCACATAGAGCGCGCCCGCCGCTGAGTTCTCCGGGTCGACGGGTACCAGTGCGACCGAGCCGTCGACCAGGATCATTCTCGGCAGCGGGGCCTCGGAGCCGCGGAACTGGCCCCCGCTGCTGGTCAGCCAGTGCACGTGCGCCAACGTCGCGGCGTCGTAGGAGTCGGTGTCCGTGCCGACGGTCCGGATCGACACCGAGCGGCTCAGCAACGCCGCGTCGTTCCGGCGCGACGCCATGAGTTCCGGCGTCGACTGCGCGCCGCCGGGCCGGAAGGTCAGCACCTCGCGGGTGGCTTCCCTCGCCAGGCGGTCCACCCGGCACTGCACCTCCTCCATCCCCAGGAGCCGCTCGACCTGTTCGACCCTGCCCGACGGGCCGGAGGCGCCGGACATGAGCAGGCAGACGACTTCGGCATGGGTTTGGGCGGGCCGCCGCTGCCGGCGCATCGACTCCTCGTGCCGGCCGGCCGGCGACTGCTGCCAGCTCAAGATCGGATCCACTGCGGCGAATCCGTCCGGTCCCCCGAAGGAGGGACGTACCAGGCCGAGTTCGAGCAGTCGGTCGAGGCAAGCACGTACCAGGTCCGGCGCGACGGCCAGCCGGTCGGCGATCGTCTCGGCGCCCGGCGAGGGTGCTGCGCGCATCTCCCGGTACACCGCTTCTTCCATCAGTTCCAGTCCGAACATGGTGAGCATGAGGTCCGTCTCCCAGGTGTGTCGGTGAACGCCCCGCTGTCAGCGGGAAGTGGCCGGCCGCAGCGCCGGGCGGGCGGGCCGGGCCTTCACCAGGTATGCGGCGACCCCGGCGACGGTCGGGGACCGGAAGAGTTCGCGGACCGGCAGTTCCAGCCCCAGGGTCGTGCGCACCCGGGAGATCAGCTGGGTTGCCAGCAGCGAATGCCCGCCCAGGGCGAAGAAGTTGTCGTCGATGCCGACCGAGTCCAGGCCGAGCACCGTGGCGAACAGCTCGCCGAGCACCTCCTCGTGCCCCGTACGCGGGCCGGTGGTGGCCGGCGCCGCGTCCCGCGACGGAGCCGGGCATGCGGTGACGTCACGGGACCGCCGGTCCTGGACGGGTGGTACGTCGAGGTCGGCGACCAGCCGTTCCGGGTTCTCGGCGACCTGTGTGAGCAACCGGCGCAGACCGTCCGCGAGCCCCTCACCCGTCGAGGCGCCGAACAGCGCGGTCGAGTACGTCAGGGCGCCGACCAGCCCGGCCGGCGCTCCGTCCTGGTCGAGCCGCTCCTCCACGTCGATGACCAGGTCGAATTTCGCGGTGGTCGACGGGACCGGCCGCTCGGTCGCCCGCAGACCGGGGAACTCGGGGCCGGCGGTCGCGTGCTGGAGCTGGACCATGACTTGGAAGAGCGGGTGACGACTGGGCGAGCGTGGTGGATTCACCGCTTCGACCAGCCGCTCGAACGGGACGTCCTGGTGCTCGTAGGCCGCAAGGTCGGTGGCCCGGACGCGACGGAGCAGCTCCGCGAAGCTCGGGGTCCCCGAGACGTCGGTCCGCAGGACCACCGTGTTGACGAAGAACCCGACCAGATCGTCGAGCGCGCTGTCCGAGCGGCCCGCCACCGGGGTGCCGATCGGAATGTCCTCCCCCGCGCCCAGCCTGCTGAGCAGGGCGGCACATCCGGCTTGGAGCACCATGAACAACGTGCAGTCGTGCTCCTTGGCAACCGCGAGCAGGCTTCGATGGAGTTCGGGGCCCCACTCGACGTTCGCCGATCCCCCTGCGCAGTCGCCGGTCTCGGGCCGGGGCCGATCCGTCGGCAGGGCCAGTTCCACCGGCAGGTCGGCCAGTTGGGCGCGCCAGTAGCTCAGCTGGCGCGACAGCACACTGTCCTGGTCGTTCTCGCTGCCGAGCAGATCCCGTTGCCACAGCGCGTAGTCGGCGTACTGCACCGGCAGTGCGTCCCACTGGGGTGCCTCGCGCCGCGTGCGGGCGGCGTAGGCGGCGGAGAGGTCGCGCAGGAGCGGTCCGAGCGACCAGCCGTCGCAGATGATGTGGTGGAACACCAGCAGCAGGAGGTGATCCTCCTGGCCCGTCGTGAGCAGGTGGGCGATCATGGGAGGCTGTGCGGCCAGCTCGAACCGGTGGTCCGCGGCCGCGCGAATGGCCGCCTCGAGCTCGGCCTCGGACACCTCTCGGTGCACCAGTCCCGGCCGGACCTCTCCCGGTGCGAGCACCGACTGCACCGGCCGGTCGTCCCGTTCGACGAAGACCGTCCGCAGACTCTCGTGGCGATCCGTGACATCGGACAACGCCTGTTCGAGAGCTTGCCGGTCCAGCGGCCCCGACAGGTGGAGAGCGACGGGAAGGTTGTAGGTGGAGCCCGTCTCCTCCCACTGGCTCAGGAACCACAGCCGCTGCTGGGCGTAGGACAGCGGCAGCACGTCCGGGCGTTCCCCCGCCCGCAGCGTCGGCCCGGCGGGGAGCATGTCGTCAAGGCTCTCCGCCAGCCCGGCCACGGTCGGGGTGCTGAACAGCAGACGGGCCGGCAGTTCCACGCCGAGAACGGAGCGCGCCTTGCTGCTCAGCCGCACAGCCAGCAGGGAGTGGCCGCCGAGGTCGAAGAAGCCGTCATCGATCCCTACCGCGTCGCGGCCGAGCACGTCCGCGAACAGCCCGCACAGGAGTTCCTCGCGGAGATTGCGCGGCGCGCGCCGGGTGCCGGTGGGGTACGCCGGTTTCGGCAGCGCGGCACTGTCCACCTTCCCGTTCGGTGTCAACGGCAGTTCGTCGATCACCACGATCGCGGCGGGCACCATGTAGTCCGGCAGGTTCTGCCGTGCGAACTCGCGCAGTCGTCGCACGTCGAGTTCCGTGTTCCGCGCGAGCACGTATCCGACGAGACGTTTGTCCCCGGGGTGGTCCTCGCGCAGGACCGCCACCGCGTGCGCGACGCCCTCGTGGCGGGCCAGTGCCGCCTCGACTTCGCCGAGTTCGACCCGGAAGCCGCGGATCTTCACCTGGTCGTCGGCCCGGCCGAGGAATTCCAGCGCGCCGTCGCCGGTCCACCGGACCAGGTCGCCCGTGCGGTACATGCGCCGGCCCGGACTGAACGGGTTCGCCACGAACCGTTCCGCGGTCAGGCCGGGACGGTTCACGTAACCTCGCGCCAACTGGGCGCCTGCGACGTACAGTTCGCCGATCACCCGCGGTGGAACGGGCCGCAGTCCCGGGTCGAGCACGAACACGTCCACCCCGGCGATCGGACGGCCGATCAGGGGTCGGTCACTCTCGTCCGATGCCCAGAAGAGAGTGTCCACCGTGGTCTCGGTCTGTCCGTAGATGTTGTAGACGGTGATCCCCTCGGTTTCCCGGATCCGTGCCCACAGCTTCTCGCCCACCGTTTCCGCGCCGGTCATCACCACCGCCGGCGGCCTTCCGGCCGGATCGAGCATCCCCTGCCGGATCAGCTCTTCGGCGTAGCTGGGCATCACGTCGAGGGCGTCGATGCCGCACCGGTCCATGTACCGGGCCATGGCGGCGGGGTCGCGGCGGGTGTCGTCGCCGATCAGGTGGAGCTCGTGGCCAACTGCCTGCCACAGCAGACCGACGACCGAGGTGTCGAAGGAAAGGGACGCCGTCAGCGCCATCCGGCAGCGGCGCGAGCCACGGATCCGCTCGGCGGTGGCGATGACCTCCGCGCGGTAGAAGGCCAGCAGGTTGGCCAGCCCGCCGTGGGTCACCATCACGCCCTTGGGCCGACCGGTCGACCCCGACGTGTACACGACGTATGCCGGATGGTCCGCGGCGACAGCGACCTCGAGTTCTTCCGACGGCTCGTCGTCGAGCACGGGGGCGTCGATGAGCACGGGTTCGCATGCGGGCAGCGACGTGGCGGATTCGCTGTCGGTGACGACCAGCGCGGCGGCGGAGTCCTTGAGCAGGTAGGCGATCCGCCGGGCCGGGTACGCCGTGTCGACGAACAGGAATGCGGCGCCCGACTTCAGTACGGCCAGGAGCGCGACCACCAGTTCGGTGGAGCGGGGCAGGGCCACCGCCACCACTTGGTCCGGGCCCGCACCCCGGCTCACGAGGCGGCGAGCGAGCCGGGTGGCACGTGCGTCGAGTTCGGCGTAGGTCATCGCGGTGTCCTCGAAGACCAGCGCCGTCACGTCCGGCGTGCGGGCGACCTGCTCCTGGAACGCGTCGGGCAGGAACACGGTCTGCGGCGCGGGCGCGGGACGCTCGGGGAGGAGGCGTCGCCGTTCCCCGTCCGAGAGCACGTCGACAGCGCTGATCGGTCGTTGCGGGGCGGCGAGCACCTGTTCCAGCAGCCGTCGCAGGCGCATCACGAGCTGTTCGGCGGTGGTCCGGTCGAACAGCTCCTCGGCGTACTCGAGGTAGCCGGTCAGCCCGGCCGGTGCGCCCTGGGCATCGCGTTCGTCCACCAGTTCAAGACTGAGGTCGAACTTCGCGACGTCCCAGGTCACCTGGGCCCGTTCGCCCTCGAGTCCGGCGAAGTCCGGGGTGGTGGTCTCGGCGTGCTGCACCTGGATCATGACCTGGAACAGAGGGTTCCGGGACAGCGACCGCTCGGGCTGCAAGTCCTCGACTAGACGCTCGAACGGGACGTCCTGGTGGGCGAACGCCTCCAGGTCGGTGTCCCGGACCCGCCGCAGCAGCTCGGCGAACCCGGGGTCGCCCGCAGTGTCGGTACGCAGCACCAGGGTGTTGACGAAGAACCCGACCAGATCGTCGAGCGCGCTGTCCGACCGGCCCGCCACCGGGGTGCCGAAGGGGATGTCGGTGCCCGCGCCCATACGGGTCAGGAGCGCCGCGAAGCCCGCCTGCACCACCATGAACAGGGTGCAGCCGGCGGACCTGGCGAGTTCGAGCAGCCTGCTGTGCAGCTCCGGCTCCCAGTGGACAGCCACGATCCCACCGGACTGTGCCGCCACCGGGGAGCGCGGCCGGTCCACCGGCAACGTCAGCTCCGCGGGCAGCCCGGCCAGTTGCGTGCGCCAGTAATCCAGCTGACGGCTCATCAGGCTCGCCGGGTCCTCGGCGCCGCCGAGCAGCTCTCGCTGCCACAGTGTGTAGTCGGCGTAGCGCACCGGCTGCGGCGGCCAGTCCGGTGCGGTCCCCTCGCATCGGGCGGTGTAAGCCAGGCCGAGGTCCCTCAGCAGCGGGCGCAGCGACCATCCGTCGGCCGCGATGTGCTGGATGACCAGCAGCAGTACCTGCTGCTCAGGACCGAGCAGGAACAACGTGGCCCGGAGGGGTGCGTCCTCGGTGAGGTCGAACCGGTGACGAACCCGCTCCGCCATGGCGCCGGCGAGGTCGGGCGGCGCCACCTCGACGACCTCGATCCCGGGGACCGAGTCCAGAACCACCGGGTGCGGCTCACCGGCGTCCTCGGGAAAGACCGTGCGCAGGCTCTCGTGCCGTTCTGCCACGTCGGCGAGCGCCCGTGCCAGAGCGTCCCCGTCCACCGTCCCGGTGAGACGGACCGCGACGGGCACGTTGTACGTCCCTGCGCCGCGTTCCATCCGGTTCAGGAACCACAGCCGACGCTGGGCGAACGACAGCGGCACGGGATCCGCCCCTGCCCGGGCGGTCAACGCCGGACGCGCGGCGCCGGTCAGCCGGGCCAGTCCGGCCACCGTGGGTTCGGCGAACAGGTCCCGGATCTCGAATCCCTCTCCCAGGACCGACCGGATCCGGGAGAGCAACCGGAGCGCGAGGAGGGAGTGCCCTCCCAGGTCGAAGAAGTGATCGTCGATCCCCACGCGGGGCACTCCGAGCACTTCCGCGAAGAGTTCGCACAGGATCTCCTCGCGCGGGCTCCGAGGCTCCCGCACGGCGTGCGCGGTCCGGTCCGGCTCCGGCAGCGCGGCACGGTCGAGTTTCCCGTTCACCGTCGTCGGCATGGTCTCGATCAGGACCACGGCGGCGGGGACCATGTAGTCGGGCAGGCTGTCCGACACATACCGGCGAAGCTCCTGGTCCGTGAGGCCGCGGGACCGGGCCACGACATACGCGACCAAGCGCTGGTCACCCGGCCGGTCCTCCCGGAGGACGACCGCGGCCTGGGTCACCTCGGGGTGGCCGGCCAGCACGGCTTCGACCTCGCCGAGCTCCACACGGAAGCCCCGGATCTTCACCTGCGCGTCCGCGCGGCCGACGAACTCCAGCTCCCCGTCGGCGGTCCACCGGACCAGGTCACCGGACCGGTACATCCGCTCCCCCGCCGAGAACGGGCAGGCCACGAACCTCTCGGCGGTCAGCGCGGGACGCCCGGTGTAGCCCCTGGCGAGCTGGATCCCGCTCAGGTAGAGCTCGCCCACCACCCCCGGCGGCACCGGCCGCAGGGCACCGTCCAGCACGAACGCCGACACATTGGCCAGCGGCCGGCCGATCGGCACCGACCTTCCCTCGTCGCCACGGCGACACTGCCAGTAGGTCGCGTCGACAGCGGCTTCGGTCGGCCCGTAGAGGTTGTGCAGCTCGGTGGAGCCGAGTGTGGCGAACAGTTCGCGTTGCGTTTCCGCGGGCAAGGCCTCGCCGCTGCAGATGATCCGGCGCAGGCCCGTGCAGTCGGCCGCACCGGGCTCCCGGAGGAACGCTTGCAGCATCGAGGGCACGAAGTGCGTGACGGTCACCGATTCACGCCGGATCAGCTCGGCGAGATAGCCGGGGTCGCGGTGTCCGCCGGGCTTCGCCAGCACCAGGGTCGCGCCGGAGATCAGCGGCCAGAAGAACTCCCAGACCGACACGTCGAATCCGGCCGGGGTCTTCTGCAGCACCCTGTCGGCATCAGTGAGCCGATACTGCCCCTGCATCCACAGCAGACGGTTGACGATGGCCGCGTGCGGGACCATGACGCCCTTGGGCCGTCCGGTGGATCCGGAGGTGAAGATGACATAGGCGGAGTGCGCCGGACGCAGCCGTACCGGCCGGGCGGAAACGGGCTCGACCGGCTCGTCGAGCAGCAGCCTCGGTGGGGAGCCGGGAAGGGCGCCGGCGTTCTTCGAGTCGGTCAGCACGAGGACCGGCCCGGCGTCCGCGAGCATCGCGGCGATCCGCCCTGCGGGGTGGTCCAGGTCCACCGGAAGGTAGGCCGCGCCCGCTTTGACCACCGCGAGGATCGCGACCACGAGATCCACCGAACGGGGCAGTGCCACGGCCACGACCCGGTCCGGGCCCGCACCTCTGTGAGCGAGCTGCGCCGCCAGCCGGTCCACTCGTTCGTCCAGCTCGGCGTAGCTCAGTCGCTCGTCGGGCCCCACCAGGGCCGTCGCTTGTGGCGTGCGCCGGACCTGCTCCGACCACAGCTCGGCAAGCGTCACCTCGGGCAGCTCGACCGCGGTGTCGTTCCACTCCCGTACGACCCGGTCGCGCTGATCGGGCGACAGCACGGTCAGCGCGGAGAGCGGCCGGTCCGGATCCGCGGCCACCTGTTCCAGCAGCAGCCTCAGCCGTTCGGCGAGTTCGGCCGCCTCGGCAGCGGTGAACAGGTCCGGACGGTAGTGCAGACGCAGGGCGAGCCGCTCGCCCGGTTCGACGGCGAGGGTCAGCGGGTAGTGCGCGCTGTCACGGAACGTGACGCCCACCTCGAGTTCGCCGTCGGGCGAGTCGACCTTGTAGTCATGCATCGGGAAGTTGTCGAAGACCACGTTGGTGTCGAAGAGCGCGGTGGGACAACCGGTGAGGCGCTGGATCTCCGTCAGGCCGAGGTGATCGTGGTCGAGGGATGCGGCGCGTCCCGACTGGATCTGCTCGAACAGCGCGCTCACCGAAGCCGCCCGGTCCAGCCGCACCCGCACCGGGACCGTGTTGATGAGCATCCCGATCAGCGAGTCCGCGCCGGCAAGCTCCGCCGGACGGCCGCTGACCGTCGAGCCGAACACGACATCGTCGCGCCCGGTGAGCGAGCCGACCAGGATGGCCCATACCCCTTGGCACACCGTGTTGAGCAGGACGTGGTTCTGCCGGGCGTGCGCGGTCAGCAGCGCCGTCGTCTCCGCCGGCAGCAGCACCGCCACCTCCTCGGGCGGCGGACCGGTCCGGGAATCGGCGGACGCGACGAGGGTGGGCTCGACGACCCCCTCCAGGGCCGCTGCCCAGTGCCGCTCCGCGCCGGCCCGGTCCTGTGCCGCCAGCCACGCCAGGTAGTCCCGGTACGGACGCACCGGCGCCAGGCCGGCGGTGCCGCCTCCCCGGGAGTACACGGCGAACAGCTCCTGGAACAGCAGGGCGAAGGACCATCCGTCCAGCAGGAGATGGTGGGCGGTGACGAGAAGCCGGTGGCGGCGGTCGGTGTGCCCGATGAGTGTGAACCGGATCAACGACGATCCGCCGACGTCGATGCCTCGTGCCCAGTCCTGCTCGGTGAGTTCGGCGAACCGCTCCTGCGCGCCCCCTTCCGGCCCCAGTTCGATCTCCCGCCAATCCAGTGGGACATCGCGGCGGACCACCCGTATCGGTTCACCTGATTTCCGGTACCGGAATCCGGACCGCAACGTGGCGTGGCGCCGTATCACGGTCTCCGCGGCCGCCCTCAGGAGCGCGGTATCCACCGGTCCGTCGAGGTCCACCGCGAATTGTGCGAGGTAGGGGCTGTGCGTTCCCCGGTCAAACAGCGCGTGAAAGAGGAGCCCTTCCTGAAGGGGCGACAGCGGAAGGACGTCCTCGACTACTGATCGGCTCATCTTCAGTGTCAACTTCCTCGGATAGCCCGCAGTTCGGATTCGATCTCTTCGAGTTCGTCCTGGCTGAGCGAGTTCAGGGTCAGGTCGGAGGGGGTGAGTCCGCCCGCTCCGGGTTCGCGGGCGTGCGTGACCAGGGTCCGGAGCATCCGGAACCACGTTTCCGCCAGCTCGCGTGTGTCCGCTTCGGACACGACGCTGCCGGCCCAGGTCCAGGTGGCACGCAGCACCGGACCGTCCGCCTGGTCCACCGTGGCCACGTTGACCTCGATGCTGTGGGCCATGGGCATGCCTGGCCCCGTGTCGTCCAAGCCGGTCCCGTGCTCCGGTACGACCGACCAGTCGGTGTCGTCCGAGGCCTCGAAGCGGCCCAGGTAGTTGAAGACGAACTCCGGCTGGGCCGCCTGCTCCAGCAGCGCACCGGTTTCCGGGTTCAGATAGCGAAGGAGGCCGTACCGGACCCCCTTGTCGGGAATGCCGCGCACTTGCTCCTTGATCCGTTTCACCGCGGTCCCCACCGCAGGCCCGGCGGCGTCCACATCCGCCCAGTCCAGCTCCCCCAGTTCGAGCCTGACCGGGAACATGCTGGTGAACCAGCCCACGGTCCGGGAGAGGTCCACGTCCGCGAGCGCGCCTTCCCTGCCGTGGCCTTCCAGGTGCAGCAGCGCGGTGCCGTCGCCCGCCGTGCCGCGTCCGCGATGCCAGTCGCCCATCGCCAGCGCGAGACCGGCGAGGAGAACGTCGTTGATGCCGGCGTTGAACAACGACGGCACCGCGGTCAGCAGCTCCTCCGTGAACTCGGCAGGCAGGGACTCGGTGAAGCACCGGTCCCGGCTTTCCTGGTCATGTCCGTGCACCCTCGCCCGGTCTCCGAACCGGGCGGCGCCGGGACGCAACCGTTCGAGCCAGCCGGGGAGTTCCGCGACGGCGGCCTGCGCATGCGCCTGCTCGCTGAGCACTTCGGACCAGCGGCGGAACGAGCTCGGCACCGGATCGAGGGCGATCGCGGCGTTCTCTTCGACCCCTCGCCAGGCCGTCGCGAGGTCGGCAGCCAGGATGCGCCAGGAAATGGAGTCGATGGCCAGGTGATGGGCGACCAACGCGAGCTTGCCCCGGCGATCCGGTCCGGCATCGAACCACACGGCCTGGAGGACGTTGCCCTCCCGCGGGCGAAGCCTGTCGCGCGCCGCATCCGACTCCTGCCGGACCAGCGCGGCCCAGGCACCCTCGGGACGCCCTGCCACGTCGATCCGCCGGACGGCCGAGGCGGCGTCGACCGCGCCCACCGGCAGGGTTTCGAGCACCCAGTCCTCCTCGCCGCCGAGCACGGACAGCCGCAGGCGCAGGACGTCGTGGTGGTCGAGCAAAGCCTGCACCATCGAGATCAGGTGCGTTTCCGTCAGTCCTGAAGGTGTACGCAGGACCGCGAACTGGTTGTAGGTGTCCACCCCACCACCGCGCTCCCGGAACCAGTGCATGATGGGAGTGGTGACGACCGGTCCCACCCCGCTGTCCGCGACGGGCGTCGGCTCCTGGCCGACCGTGGTGGCCGCCTCCGCCAGTGCTTCCATGTTCCGGTGCCTCAGCACATCACCGACGGTGATCCGCAGACCGGCTTTCCGCGCCTGGCTGACGAGTTGCATGGCGATGATGCTGTCTCCGCCGAGCGCCACGAAGCCGTCGTCGAGCCCCACGTCGCTCACCCGGAGCACGTCGGCGACCAGTCCGCAGAGGACGCGCTGGCGCCGGGTGACCGGATTTCGCCCGGCCACACTCGAATTCGGTTCATCGAAAGGGCTGGTCACGTATTCCCTCATTCCGAGTCCGGTCTGGAATCGAGAACGAAGCTATCGAGCGGCGGTCGCCGCCGGCGGCAGTCGCAGCGGCAATCCGAGGGAGGACCACAAAGGAGGGCATGTGAATTGCCGGTGCGATTGCCGCCGGACGCGACGGCGCACGCCGACACTGACAGGCGCGACGTTCGCACGGAATCACATCGAGAAGAGGCTCAACGGTGACAATCCAGCAACCGGCCCGGCCGGCGGTCGACCTTGCGATGTTCGGCGGCGAACGAGCCGTACCCAGGGAACTCCGGATCAGGCCCTGGCCGATGGTGACCGAGCAGGACGAGCAGGCGGCCCACCGGGTACTGCGGTCCGGCCGGTTCACCTCCGCCTCGTCAGGAGAGCAGGAGATCGCGGGGCTGGAGCGGGAGTGGGCGCAGCACGTCGGCACGGAGCACTGTGTGGCGGTGAGCAACGGAACCGCGGCGCTGTCGGTCGCGCTGAGCGCCGTGGGCGTGGGGGCCGGCGACGAGGTCATCGTGCCGGCCTTGAGCTTCATCGGCAGCGCCACCGCTCCGCTTCACCTCATGGCCGTGCCGGTTTTCGTGGACATCGACCCCGCCACGTTCAATCTGGACCCCGCGGCGCTCGAAGCCGCGATCACCCGCCGCACCAAGGCGATCGTCGTGGTCCACCTGCACGGTCTGCCCGCCGACCTGGACCGGATCACCGCGATCGCCGCCCGGCACGGGGTCGCCGTGGTCGAGGACGCCGCGCAGGCGCACGGCGCCCGGTACCAGGGCCGGGCCGTGGGTTCGATCGGTGCAGTGAACACGTTCAGTCTCAACGTCAGCAAGAATCTCGCCACTTGTGGGGAGGGCGGTCTGATCACGACCGATGACGCGGATGTGGCGACGAGGGCGATCATGCTGCGGCAGTTCGGTGAACTCATTCCAGCCGACGGCGAACGCAGCTACGTCGCGCATCTGCTGGGCTGGAACTGCAAACCGAACGCGATACAGGCGGCCTTCACCCGTAGCCGTCTCACGCGGTTCCCCGCCGAAGCGGCCGCCCGCGAGGAGAATGTCCGCCGGCTGCTGGGACGGCTGGCCGCGTACCCCGGATTCCTGGTGCCCGAGGTCCCCCGGGATCGCACCCATGCCTGGCACATCCTGCGCTTCCGGGTGAACCCCGCCGCCTTCGGGCTGGCCGACGAGTTCGCGGGCCCGCTGCGCGCTGTCGTACAGCGAGCCCTGCGTGCCGAAGGGGTGCCCGCCGCGCCCTACCAGCTCCAGCCGCTGCCCGCGCAGCGGGTGTTCACCGAACAGCGTGGGTTCGGCGCCTATCCCTGGGCGTTGCCCGGCGTCGTGGCCCGCCCCTACCGCGCCGAGGACTTCCCGGCCACCCTGCGGGTCCTCGACGATTCCTTCACCCTTCAGAAAGCGCACCTGCACCCGGAGTCAGGACCATTGCTCGACAGGTACGCCGACGCGTTCGAGAAGGTCTGGCAGCACCGCGACGCACTGGCCGCCGTCGCCGCGACGGCGCCCTACAAGCCGCACTGGGAACGCGCCTCGGAGATCGCCGACGCCGAATGGTCCACGGCGTTCCGTGATCGGTGACCTCGACGGCTGCGGTTCAAGCCAGCAGCCGTCGCACCTGCTCCGTCACCGTCGCGCCGGAGATCCCGTTGCGCGCCAATAGATGACGGTGTCCTCCGGTACCGGCGGCGAACCGGTCGGCCACCGCCACCCGCCGTACCGGACAGGCGACATCCAGGCCGGCCACGACCTCGGCCACGGCGGAACCGAGGCCCCCGGCCGCCCAGTGTTCTTCGATGGTGACGATTCCGCGCGTGCAGGTGGCGGCCGTGACGATCGCCTCGTGATCGAGTGGTTTGACCGTGTGCATGTTGAGCACGGCCACGTCGATCCCGGCACCGGCCAGTTCGTCGGCGGTCTCGACCGCGGTGAGCACGGGATACGGTCCGGTGGCGATCAGCGTCACGTCGGTTCCCCGGCGCAGGCGCTGCGCGACCCCGATCCGCACCGGCTCCCGCGATGCCAGGGTCGGCGTCGCGCCGCGCCCGAGGCGCAGGTACACCGGTCCCGGCAGCTCCGCGCCGGCTCGGACCAGGCTCTCGGTGGCGGGGCCGTCCGCGGGTACCAGCACCGTCATGTTCGGCAGCATCCGCATGATGGCGAGGTCTTCCAGTGAATGGTGGGTGGAACCGAGATGGCCGGCGGAGAGCCCGCCGTGGGTGGCGACGATCCGCACCGGCAGGTCGTTCCAGGCGATGTCGAGTTTCACCGCTTCCAGCGCGCGGGTGGCGGCGAAGGTCGCCATGGTGTTGACGAAGGGAATCCGGCCGGATCTGGCCAGTCCCGCCGCCACACCCATCAGGTTCTGTTCCGCGATACCGAGGTTGAGGTACCGCCGCGCGGCCTCGCCCCATGAGGTGGCGGAGAACAGACCGGTGTCGCTGTCCAGGCACACATAGCGTTCGTCCTCGCCGACCAACTCGACCAGTACGTCCCGGTAGATCTCCCGGGCCGCGCGGGCCTGGTCCGACGCGGTGGGTTCGGCTGTCACGACGGACATGTCGTCTCCGTTCAGGGTCGTTCGCCGCGCAGCACCGCCGCACGGGCACGCCGGTGCCCGCGTTCGGTGAGCCGGACGTAGTGGCTGCGGGCCTGGCCTTCGATGTAGGGCAATCCTTTGCCTTTGACCGTGCGGGCCAGCACGACGGTCGGTTTGCCCGGGGTGTGCGGGATACCCGACAGGGCCGTCCGCAACTGGTCCGTGTCGTGCCCGTCGACCTCACGCACCGTCCACCCGAAGCCGCGCCAGCGGTCCCCCAGCGGTTCGAGGCCCACGGTTTCCTCCGTGTCACCGCTGATCTGCAGCCCGTTGCGGTCCACGATCGCCACCAGCCGGTCCAGTCGCTGGGCACCGGCAGCCATCGCGGCCTCCCAGACCGAGCCCTCCTGCAGTTCGCCGTCGCCGAGCACGACGAAGCAACGCCGGTCGCTCCCGTCCAGCCGTGCGGCGAGCGCGAAGCCGACGCCGAGGGGCAGTCCGTGCCCGAGCGACCCGGTCGGCATCTCGACCCCGGGAACGGCCGGGTTCGGGTGTGCGGTGAACATGCTGTCCGGAGCGCCGTAGCTCGCCAGCCGCTCCTCCGGGAAGAAGCCTCGCTCCGCCAGGACGGCGTACAGGCCGATCGCGCCGTGTCCTTTGCTCAGCAGGAGGATGTCCCGGTCCGGCGCCTGCGGCAGCCGCGGGTCGATCCGCAACACGTGATGGTAGAGCGTGACCAGGATCTCGACCAGGGACATCGACCCGCCGAGGTGGCCGCCTTCCGGGTTGGCGCACATACGCACGATGAGTTCCCGTGCCTTGCGCGCGTGGTCGTCGCTCATCGGCCCTCTCCGGTGAGATGCCCGTCCAGTTCGGCCAGTGCCCGGGTCAGCACCCGGATACCGAACAGATACTCGGACAGTTTGATGTGTTCCCGGTCGGAATGGTCCAGGCTGCTGTCCCCTGGTCCGTAGGTGGCCATCGGCGTCGTCCACTTCTCCGCAAGTGTGTTCATGTCGGAGGTGCCGGTCTTCACCTTCGCCCTCGGGCTGCCGCCCTGCGCACGGATCGCGACCGAGAGGGCCCGCACCACGGGATCGTTGCGGCCGACACGGCAGGCACGCACCGTGTTGACGACCTGGAGCGTGCCCGGGGCCGACCGCTCGGACAGCGCGGTCACCAGGCTCTCACCGTCGAAGCCCGGGGGAATGCGGATACTGAACTCCGCGGTGGCGGACGTCAGTCCGCCGTTGATCGACGTCAGGGTCGGGCCGGGAGAGTCGAACCGGGCATGGCTCGCCTCCGGGCCGAGCAGCTCCAGGAGTTCCGTCCACGCCCGCGTCGCCAGCTCGGACGCTTTGGGCACGACGTTGCTGGGGTGGGTCGCCTCGCACCGCACGTGGTAGCGGAGGTCGATTTTTCCCTTGTACCCCAGGACGACCGTGTCGCAGCCGCTGGGCTCGCCGATGATCAGCGCGTCCGGTGGCTCGTGCGTACGGCGGATCTCCACCGCACCCCGGGACATCGTGGTCTCCTCCTCCACCGCACCCACGACCACGATCCGGCCGCGGAATCCGGTACTGCCGGCGGCCGCGCAGATCATCGTGGCGAGCGGCCCCTTGGCGTCGACCGAACCCCTGCCGTACAAGCGATCGCCGACCACCCGCACCGGGACGTCCCCCGGCACGGTGTCCATGTGCCCGAGCAACATCACCGTCGGGCCCGGGCCACGCCGGATCTCCCCGACCGCGTTGCCCGCCCCGTCGATCCGCGCGGTGAGACCGGCTCCGCGCATGGCATCCACCACGTAACCGGCCAGCTCCGACTCCGCGAAGGACGGTGAGGGAATCCTCAGCATGCCGTGGAGCAGTTCGACCGCGGCCGGGTCGGAGAACCCTGTCACTCTTCCTCCAGGAGCACTTCGGTGCACGAGCCCGCCAGGGCCTCCTGGACCGGATGCGGTCGACGGCCGTCCGCGATCAGGACGCGGTGCGCACCGGCCAGCAGTGCCTCGCGAGCCGCGACCAGCTTGATCCCCATTCCTCCAGTGGTCACCGGAGGCGTTCCCTGACGGGGAACCCGGCAGACGGGGAGCACCGACCGTTCGTCGTACCGGTCGGCCAGCACCCCCCTCGCCCCGGTGAGCAGCACAAGGGTGCTCGCCCGGACGGCGCCCGCGATGGCCGCGGCGGCACGGTCCGCGTCCGTGTTGACCACACGGCCGTCCTGGGCCAGGGCCGGTGGCGACACCACGGGCAGCAGCCCCGCCTCGAGCACCGTGGACAGCAAGTCGCCGTTCACTTCGACGATCCGTCCACTGTGGTCGTCCCTGACCACGACCCGGCGTCCGCCGATGAGTGCGCGGTGCGCCGGCTTGCGGGCGGCCACGAGAAGTCCGGCGTCCAGGCCGGTCAGCCCGACCGCGTTCACTCCGCACGCGCGCAGGGTGGCCAGCAGACGGGGTTTGACCGAGCCGGCCAGCGCCAGCTGCACCACTTCGAGAGTCCGGTCGTCGGTGTACCGGGTCGACACCCCGTCCGGGGCGACGAGCCGGCGGGAAGGCACTCCGAGGCGTTCGGCAAGGCTGTCGATGTCGGCCGAACCGCCGTGGGCGAGGATCACCGGCCTGCCACCGCGGTGCACGGCGGCGACGTCCGCGCAGATCGCCTCCGACCGCACAGCGGCGTTCCCACCGCATTTGACCACGAGTATGTCCCGCATTCGCTCCATCAGCCTCACGTCAGTTCGGGTGCAGTCCGGGGAATTCCAGCCCCGTCCGCTCCGGCCAGCCGAAGCGGACGTTCATGCATTGCACCGCGCCGCCCGCGCCGCCCTTGACCAGGTTGTCCAAGGCTCCGACCAGGACCACGGTGCCGTCGTCCGCGGAAACCGCGAACCCGACGTCGCAGAAGTTGGATCCCGTCAGGATCTTCGGCTCCGGCAGCCGGTACAGGCCGTGACGCTGGGCGATGACCCGGACGAACGGCTCGTTCTTGTACGCCGCGCGGAACGCGGACCGGACATCTCTTTCCGACACGCCGGGCGCCAGCTTCGCGTGACACAACACCTGCACGCCGCGGACCGCCTCGACGCCGGTGGCGGTCATCCGCACGGTGCGATCCGTGGCCTGGGCGATCTCGGCCTCGTGCCGATGCCGGGAGGGAGCGAACACCCTGAGGGCACCGCTGCGTTCGGCGTGGGCGCCGGCGGGTCCGCTGGAAGCCCCCGATCCGCTGGAACCGGTTCTGGCGTCCACCTGGACCGTGCCCTCGATCAAGCCTGCCTGGGCCATCGGCCGGACCGCGAGAATGCCGGCGGTGGCCATGCAACCGGGAATCGAGATCCGGTCGCTCGAGGCCAGTTGGGCGCGATGCCATTCAGGCAGCCCGGTGGTGAAATCGGGGATCAGATGCGGCGCGGTGTGCGCGACTCCGTAGTAGGACGCATAGACTTCGGGGTCTCGTAGGCGGAAATCTCCGGACAGGTCGATGACGGTCTCGGCCAGATTCAGGAAACCGGCCATCTGTCCCATCGTTTCCCGATGAGGAGCGGCCAGGAAGAGCACCTCGAAATCGGCGCTCTCCAATGCGTCGTGGCCGACGAAGCACATGTCCGTGTGGCCGCGCAGATTGGGATGGGGACCGTCGACCCGGCGTCCGGCGAAGCGGTCGGACGTAGCGGCCACGACTGTGACCCGTGGATGACCGTGCAGCAGGCGAAGCAACTCGCCGCCGATGTAACCGGATGCCCCGACGATCGCTACTCGGAGCATGAGCGTGACTTCGTCAGGAGGTGGTCGACGATCCGGTCGGCGACGGAAACCGTGTCACCGACGGCCTGCTGCAGACCGGAGAACTCGACACCGTGGTTGACCTCCAGGACAAGGATCTCTCCCGTCTCGTCCTCGATCAGGTCGACACCGGCGATCTCGGCCTCCACGGCCTGCGCGGCCATGACCGCGAGTTTCGCAATGTCCGGTGTCAAGGTACACAGTTCGCTCACGGCACCCCGCGCCACGTTGGTCCGCCAATTCTCACTGCGCCGGTAGGTCGCAGCGAGCGCTTCGCCGCCCACCACGACGACCCGGATGTCCCGTCCCGGTTTGGCTATCCACTCCTGCAGGTAGACGATCCGGGCCTGTGGTGAGGGCAACGCGGCGACGTACTCCAATACGGTTTCCGCGGTCTGCCGATCCGGCAACGCGGCGACCAGCCGTCCCCACGAACCCTGCAAAGGCTTCACCACAGCCGGATAGCCGATGGTCTCCAAAGCCGTCAGCGCCGCTTCCGGGGTCAGCCCGAGGGCCGTTCGCGGCGTCGGGAGTCCGGCTTCGACCAGCGCCGCGGACGTGCGCCACTTGTCCCCGCACAGCTCGGTCGCCCGCGCCGAGTTGACCACCGTCGCCCCCGCCGACTCCAGCGCGTTGGCCGCGTACGTCGCCCTGGCGAGCCCGATCTCCCTGTTCAGCACGATCGGGCGGGGGCCGCGGTCACCGAGCCGGTGCCACCACTCACGGCTGTCGATGTGCCGAGGGGCGATCCCTCTGCGGCCGAAGGCTTCGAAGATGCTTTTCTCGCTGGCCCGCACACGGGAAGCAAGTACGGCGAAAGGCACGGCGCGGTTCACTCGCCCCAGTCCTCTTCGATCTCCGGCGCGAGTGCGGCCCGTATCGGATCCAGCGTGAGGATCTCCAGTTCGCTGGCGCATTCACCGCATTCCACGATTTCGCCGATCACCGGCGTTCCGGCGGGAACCACCGAGTTCTCGCATTCCGGGCAGGTGACCATTCCAGTTCCTTTCATTGACCGCCACGTGATACGGGTAAACGTAATGGCCGTTCCGGGTTCCGATAGGCAGAAGCAGCGGCAGTCTCGGCGGCCCGGCTCGCCCCCGTCGGGGCGCGGTCCTGGCCGGGGTGCGGTCCTACACGTACAGGAGCCGCACCAGCTGCAGCACCGTGAACTGCTCCGGCAGGTGGGCGCCTGCCGGCCGCACAAGGCCGTGGATCAGCAGCGCGTGCAAGGCGGCGGCCGGATCCGGGACGAGGTGATCGATGTCCGCGACGGTCCAGTGCGGACGGTCCGCCACCTCGGCCAGAACGTGGCGGTAGCGCTCGGCCACGACGCCGACGCTGCGCGCCAGGGAACGCAGCAGGTTCTGGCAGGCGCAGCCCGTCGGCGAGGAGAAGAGATGCAAGTCACGACCGGCTCGGGCCAGCAGGAGCTCCGGCGAGTACACCAGGCACCAGCCTGCCGCGTATTCAAGCGCCCTGGGTACGCCGTCGAGCCAGCGGCACAACCGCACCACCGCGTGTGCGTTGTCCTCCCGCAGCCGGAACCCCGGCCGTGACCGGCGCATGTGGGACAGGAACAGCGCCACGGACGCGACCTCGCTCAAACGGGCGTAGTCGTAGTCCCGTGCCTCCTCCGGCACGGCCATCGCGGTGAGCGGCAGTACGCGCTCGCCCGGCAGGTAGCGCGGCGCCAGCCCGGTCACCACGATGCGCAGACCCGGGCAACGCCGGAGCAGTTCACCGACGTCCACCCTGCCGGGCCCCGGAGCGTCGTCGCCGTCGATCACCAGCAGCTCGTGTCTCTCGCCGATCGCCCCGGCGAGGTCGTCGGTCAGGTCGGTGGTGCGCGCCGGCGGCTCGCCGGAACCGGAGCCGGCCGCCGGGATCACACCGCAGCACAGTGGATCCCCGGCCGAGGAGTGCCACCTCACCTGCCAGCCCCTGGCACGCAGCACCTTGGCCGCCTCAAGCACCAGATGCGTCTTGCCGATGCCGCTGATTCCGACCACGCTCACCAGGCGGTGGCCGTGCACGGTCACCTGATCGAGCAGAACCTGCAGCTCCGCTTCCCGGCCCACCAGCGCGCCGGGCGGAGCGGGCGGCGTGGGCAGTTCGAACAGCGACACCCGATGGTCCGCCGGGCTTCCCCCGGCGGCGTGAAGTTGCAGGCGCTCCGGGTCGCCCAGCCGCAACGCGTCGGCGAGCAGCCCCACACTCTCCCGCCGGGGCCGTCGCACCCTGCCGCTCTCCAGGTCCCGGATCGCTCGGACGCTCAACGTGGCGAAGTCCGCCAGTTGCTGCTGGGTCAGTCCGGACCGGTCCCGGTGGCTCTTCAGAAGCTCGGCGAAGGGGACTGCTCCGGCATTCCCCTCCGACGGCGCCGGCACCGGCACCGGCTGCTCTCGTCGGCCACGGGCTGCGCGGTCGCGCAGCGAAGATCTGGGTGCCGGCTCCTTTCCGACGGTATACGGACTGCCGTTCATGCGCCGGTCCGTCTCCCCATAGGCGTCCCCGCGCGCGACGTGTCCGAGCGCTTCGCCTTCCCGGTCACCAATTTCGCGAACTGCTTCCCGTAGTTTATTACTCACGGACTCGGGCGCCCTTTCTCTGGATGGTTCCTGCGTCTGGAAAAGTCCCGGCCGATGCCGTCCGTCCGTTTCCCTTCCGCCCTTCCAGGATGGTTGGCGCCCGTCCCGGAATCCACCGACAGAGCCATTCACCAAGTTCTCTGACACCAAAGCGAGGGGTGAATATAACGCCCACATGGTGTCAGTCGATGGCAATACGGACAGATGTGACTGTCCGGAGTGCCGTCCACAGGCCACCCGACGCCTCGGCCCGCGACAAGCACGGCGGGATGCGTCCCGGGGCGTCAAGGTCAGTGGTGATCTACGGAGAGGGCTGTGCCATGGGCAGGCGCTGGACGGCGACCATCGCCGCATCGTCGCCGAGGAAGCCGCCCGCGTACGCCAGCAGGTCGCCGCACAGGTACCGCAGCAGGGCCTCCGGGCCGTCGCCCGACCAGGCGGCCATCCGTTCGGCCAGGGGGTAGAACGTCCCGGAGCCGTCGCGCGCCTCGGTGACTCCATCGGTGTAGAGGAGCACGACGTCGTCGGCCTCGAAAGGGAAGGACTCCACGGTGAATTCAGGGCGGGCGATGTCGGTGAGGCCCAGCGGGAGCGCGGGGCGGGTCACCTCCATCGGGGCGGCCCGCCCGTCGCGCAGCAGCAGGGGCGGCGGGTGCCCGCAACTGACGAGGTGCAGGACGTGCTCGGTGTCGGGGACGTCCAGCACGGCCGCGGTGACGAAGGACTCCTCTTCCTCCTGCACGCCGGGACCGTTCGGATCGGAGGAGACGGCCCCTTCGAGGTGGGCGACGAGCGCGGGCAGCGCCGCCTGCCGGTGAGCGGCGGCCCGGAAGGCGCCGAGGACGAGCGCCGCATCGCTGATGGCCTCCAGACCCTTGCCACGGACGTCGCCGATGACGAGCCTGGTTGCGCCGGCCGTCCGCGCGACCGCGTAGAGGTCGCCGCCGATCTCCGCCTCGGCCTCGGCCGCGAGATAGACCGAGGCGATGCGCAGCGGGCCGACCTGCCGGGGAAGCGGCCGGAGCAGCACTCCCTGGGTCGCCCGGGCCACCGATCTGAGCCGTGTCATCTGCTGTTCGTGCCGCTCACGGTGGAGTGCGAACAAGGTCACGATCGCCGAGATCAGGATCAGGGCGGAGATCTGCAGGGTGTGGTTGAGGTCGGTGAGGCTGGTGCGGGCCACGGCGACGACCGCCTGGGCCACGATGGCGACGAATCCGACGAGCCCCGTCAGCCACGGGCCGCCGAACGACGCGGTGACAGCGGGTGCGGCCACCAGGAAGGGTCCGAGATGCACCTCAGGCGGGGCCAGGATGTCGACGACGGTGACGACCAGGATCAGAAGGAACGGCACCGCCACCAGTGCCCGGCTACGCTCCCGTCGCCACCGCCGAAGTCCCATGGCTCCTGCTTACACCACGCCCCGCGGGTATCCCCGCCGCCTTGCCCGCGGCCGGCGGCGCGTCACACGGATTCCGGCATCACGCGCATTCCGGGGGATGGCCTGGGTGCAGAGGTGGGCACGATGACCCGTCCCAGCCCGGCCCGCTTGCCCGGGGGGCAGGTGAGCAGGCGGGGCGGCTACTTGGCCAAGTAGCCGCCGTCGATCACATGGTCGCTACCGGTCAGGTACGAGGCGTCGTCGGACACGAGGAAGGCGACGAGCGCGGCGATCTCGGACGGCCGGGCGATGCGCCGCAGGGGGACGGAGGCGAGGAGGTCGCCGGTCGCGCCGGGCGGGAGAGCGGCGGCCATGGGGGTGTCGACGAGGCCCGGTGACACCGACAGGACCCGTATGCTCTGTCCGGCGTACTCGCGGGCCGCGGTTCGGGTCAGGGCGAGGACGCCCTGCTTGGCGGCGGCGTAGGCGGCATGGCCGCGGAAGCCCGAATGTGCCGCTATGGAAGCGATGTTGACGATGGCGCCACCGGTCGCCGCCATCGCGGGAAGCTGGCAGCGCATCGCGTGGAAGACGCCGTACAGGTTCACCCTCATCACGGTGTCGAAGTCGCCGGGCGAGAGCCGGGTGAGCGGGACGAGGGGGCCGTTGATCCCGGCGCTGTTGACCGCGATCCGCAGGCCGCCGTCCAGGCCGGCCGCCTCCGAGACGACGCGGGCGACGCTCTCCGGGTCGGTCACGTCGATCCGGCGGGCCAGGGCGGTTCCGCCCGCCTCGGTGATCTCCTCGGCCACCCGGGCCGCACCGTCCTCGTCCAGGTCGGCGACCACCACCACGGCGCCTTCCTCCGCCAGCCGTCCCGCACACACCGCGCCGATGCCGGAGGCGCCGCCGGTCACCAGGGCGACCCGCTCGCGCAGCCGGCCCGGCCGGGCTCCGCTGTCCGGCGTCTGTGCGAGTACTGACATGGAGGCTCCTGGCGCGGTGGAAGGGGTGGGAAGGGTGGGAAGGGAAGCGGGTGCGGAGTCACGACGGGCGGCGGGGGTGGCCGGTGAGGAGGAGGCGGTCCGGGCGGAGGACGGTGCCGACCAGGGGCCGTACGGGCGCGGCGCCGGCCGGTGCGATGCGCCGGTGGGCGGTGAAGGCGGCCAGCGCAAGGGTCAGTTCGGCCCAGGCGAATTCCTCTCCGATGCACAGCCGGCTGCCCGCGCCGAAGGGGAGGTAGAGGTGCCGCGGTGTCTTGACGACGCTCTCGCGCGGCCAGCGATCGGGGTCGAAGCGCTCGGGGTCCTCGTACAGGTGCGGATCACGGTGCAGGGCGTACGGGCTGAAGAAGACCTCCTCGCCCGGCGAGAGGTGTACGCCGCCGAGCCGGACCGGACGTACCGCGCGGCGCATCAGCAGCCACGAGGGCGGGTGCAGCCGCAGCGTCTCGGTCAGGATCTGCCGGGTGCAGGTCAGGGCGGGCAGGTCCTCGAAGCCGGGGGGCCGTCCGGCGAGGACGGTGTCGAGTTCGCCGTGGAGGTGTCGCTGGACCTCGGGGCGGCGGGAGATCTCGTACAGGGCCCAGGCCAGAGCGGCGCTGACGGTGCCGGTGCCCGCGAGGAAGAGGGTGATCAGCTCGTCGGTCACCTCGGCGTCGGTGAGGGCGCCGTCCGGTCCTTCGGCGAGCAGCAGCATCGAGAGCAGGTCACCGCGGTCCCGGCCGTCGGCGCGGCAGGTCTCGACGATCCGCCGCAGGACGGCCACCAGGCGGCGCAGCGGGCCGGGGTCCGGGGGGCGCCAGCCCGGCAGCAGCGGGACGCGTTCCGCCCAGGCGTGCAGCGGGGAGAGCGCGAGGCGCATCGAGTGGTACTTGACGGCCAGCCAGTCCTTGACCGCGGGGCGCAGGCCGGGGTCCTGGGGGTGCGCGAAGAGGGTGCCGAGCAGGACGTCGAGCGTCAGGCGGTGGATGTCCGGCATCAGATCGCGTGTGGTGCCCGGCTCCCAGGCGGCGGAGCGGGCCCGGGAGCATGCGGTCATGACGCGGGTGTAGCGGGCGATCCGTTCGTGGTGAAAGGCGGGCTGCATCATCCGGCGGTGGCGAAGGTGTCGGTCGCCTGCGGCGGTGATCAGTCCGTCGCCGAGCGGCACCCGCAGGGCGTCGAACATCGCGCCTTTGTCGAAGGACCGGGCGCGCACGGTCAGCAGTTCCCGGGTCGCTTCGGCGGAGTTCAGGACGTGGACGGGGCGCGGGCCGATGTAGATCTTCGTCACGGGGCCGTGCCGGCGCAGTTCGCGGACGAAGCGCAGCGCGTCGCGGTGGAGCCATGGGGCGTGACCGGCCAGGGGCAGTCGGCCGGGGGCGGTGGGAACTTCGGCAGCGGAACGTTTCGGCGCAACGCTCGTCCGCATGTCAGACCACCTTGTGCGCGGCCGCGGCGTCGCCCCCGGAGGCCCCGGAGGCCCCGGAGGCCCCGGAGGCCCCGGAGGCCCCGGTGGCCCAGGCGGCCCGGAGGCGACGCTGTCCGGCGAAGAGCCCGTCGGCGGCGAACGCGTGGGTGTGGGTGGGGAAGTGGGTCAGCAGCGGCCGCGGTCCGTACATGAGCGGTTCGCCCGGCCAGGTGCCGTCCCCTCGCTGGGTTTCCAGGAGGTAGCCGAGCCCCGGTGCCCAGCACGTCTCGTCGTGTTCCGCGCCGACGAGGCCGCCGCGCTCCAGGGCGGCGAGCGCGAGGCCGGTGGCGGCCGGGGTGCTCGGGCCGCCTGCCTCGACGGGCCAGCCGCCGTCGGGATTGCGGGTCGCGGCCAGAGCGCGGGCGGCGGGGTGGCCGGGCGGGTGTGGCGTGGCGCCGCCGGAATGTGCCGCCGCTGCGTTCTGGTGACGCCCCGTCGCACCCTTGTTGTGAGGTGCCATGACGCCCCTGTTGTGATGTGCTGTGGCGCCCTCGTCGTGATGTGCCGTGGCGGCCTCGTCGTGATGTGCCGTGGTGACCAGGGCGGGCAGGACCTCGGCGGTGGCGTACGGCAGGCCGCGGTACCAGCCGGCCTGCCAGCGCCCCCGCTCGCCGAACCGTTCGGTGAGCCAGGTGCGGGCCGCGGCCGACGATATGTGGTGGTGGCCGCGGTGGCGGTCGAGCGCGGTGACGACATGGGCGACGACATCGTCCACCGGAGGGTCTCCGGCGGACTGCCAGGTCCGCCAGAGCCCGTCGGACGTCTGCTGCCGGGCCAGATGGCGCAGCCCGGCCCGCACCGTGCCGGCCGTCGTGCCGGCCGTCGTGCCGTCATCCGCTCCGGCCAGTGCGATCAGGGCGGCCGCGGTGGTGTCGTTGTCGGATTCGACTCCCCGGCGGTACGGCCAGCCACCGTCCGGGTTCTGTGCCGCGACCAGGAACGCGACGGCGGCGGGCAGCCCGTGGCGGTCGAATGCCGGGTGGCCGCGAAAGGAACGTACGGTCAGCGCGGTGTCCCAGACGTCGCTGGTGGAGAAGCGCCAGGTCCCGTCGGGCAGCTGGCCGGCGATCAGGTGCTCCGTGGCACGGTGGGCGGCGGCGCTGCCGGGCGCGGCGGCCTGGAGGGCGAGGGCCGCGAGGGCGGTGGCGACCGGGCTGCCGGAGAAGTCGCCCGCCGGCGACTGCTCCTCGGCGATCGCGAGGGCGGCCTGCCGGGCGGCGTTCCGGTCGCCGAAGTGGAGTTCCACCAGGGCGTGGGCGGAGCGGAGTTCCACGCGAGTCCAGCGTTTGAGCCGGCCGCGGGCCGCGACCGCGGCGGCCAGTTCCTTGCGCAGCGTCTCGGGGGCGGCGCCGCCGCGAGCCGTACGTCCCCTGTGCAGGGCGATGGCCTGGACCATACGGGCGCGGGTGGCCGGCGCCTCGTCGGTGAAGGCGGGGTGGCTGACGTCGACGGGGCCACCGGTGTCCAGGGCCAGGGACAGGAGCGCGGACTCCACGGCGTACGCCACCGGGTGGTGGTTCTGGGGAGCGACGCCGCCGGTGAGCCAGGTCAGGCCCCGCTCGGCGGCCCGCTCGGCTCCCGGATGCTGCGAGCGGGAGAGAGCCAGCGTGCCGAGCGCGGTCTCGGTGATGCGGGGAGAGGGGGTGGCGACCCAAGAGCCGTTGTCCGACTGGGTGGCGAGGGCGTGCCGGGTGGCGAGGGTGAGGGAACGATTCACCTGTGCCGCGAGCACAGGCGATGAGCACGCGTGCGGTGCGTGGGATATCGCACGTCCTGTTGTCATCTGTCCTCTGCTTCTCGTACCGCTGCTACTCCTATTGCCTCTGGTGCTCCAGACGCTGCCAGGGGCATGGATGACGGGCCCGGCGGGTCCGCACGGGAGCCGGGGGTGCCGGATCACGTGGGAGGCCCCGAAGTAGCCTGACGGCGTGGACACTTCACTACCGGTCGGCCACTCCCCACGGGAGATCGTCTCCATAGCGGACACATGCTCCGTCGCATTGCAGAACATGCCGCGGCTCGAAAACTGGCTCAAAGAGCTCGCACTCCCCGTGGACCCCGTACTCGTTCCCCTGATGTGTCTTCAGACGGCCTTCTCCACACCGTGGCTGCCCTCGGAAAGCTGCTATCAGGTGTCCCGGCTCATGCTCTGGCTGATGGCGATCGACAACGTGCTGGACGCGCCGGGCTCGGCAGGCGGAACCGAGGCCCGCGTGCGTGGCTGGCGACGGGTCCTCGACGGGCGTGCGGGAGGGGAGGGCGACCCCGTGGCGCTCGCTCTGGCGGAGATCGCGGAGGCCCTGCGGCGTGACGGCCGCCCCGAGCTCACCGCCGTCTGGCGGGAGAGCATGCATCAGACGCTCACCGGCATGACCCTCGAGAACGCGGCGGCCCGGACGGCGGCCGCCGGGGGCGGCCTGCCCGACCTGACCGACTACCTGCTGCACGGCGCCTGGAGCATAGGCGTCGAGCAGCAGGTCACCGCCCTGTGGGCGCTCATGGGCGAGCCGGGGCTGTCCCTCCGGCTGCCCGTGCTGCGCGGCGCACTCCGCCAGGCAGCGACCGCGATCCGGCTGCTGAACGACCTCCGCGGGCACCACCGGGAACGGTCCGAAGGCAAGGTCGACGCCCTGACCATCGGCCTGGGCGAACAAGAGGCGCACCGGCGCGCGGAGGCTGAGATCGAGGGCTGCCGACGGGCCCTGGCCCCCCTGGCGGGAGCCGGGTACGGTTCAGCGGTGGCACTGGAGCGGGTGGTGCTCTGGCATGCACGGATGTACCGCCGCTTCGACCCCGTACGCCCCGGACGGGCGGCTGCCCGTCCCCTGCCCGGCGGCGGCCCGGACGCCACCGGGCCCATGCACGACGCTCCGTTCGTTCACCGGCCGAGGGAGGCTCCGCCCATGGGTATCGAACAGGAAGTCCCGAGCGAGCAGCAGGTCCAGGAAGTCCTGGAGGCCATCGCCTCCGGAGCGGAGTACGACCGCGCCGGGCTGGTGGACCTCTTCGACCGCCTGGAACCGGTCGGCATAGGCCTTCTCATCGGCACCTGGCGGGGCGGCGCGTTCGAGACCGGCAGTGAGAACGCCGAGCAGCTGGCGAAGATGCGGTGGTACGGCAAGCGGTTCGTCGACGCCGATCATGTGGAGCCGCTGCTGTGCCGGGACGAGAACGGAGAGGTCCACTCGTACGAGGAGATGGGCCTGGCGACACTGCGGGAGGTCGTCCACCGCGGTAAGCAGTCCACGGCGATGGTCTACGACCAGCTGCCCATCATCGACCACTTCCGTCGGCTCACCGACGATGTCCTGCTGGGCGTGATGGACAAGAAGGGCGACCCGGTGGACTTCTACTTCCACCTCACCCGGGTGCCGGCACCCACACGGTCGGCTGATGGGCTGCCCGAAACGCCGTGACCCTGAGCTCGTGCCCCCGGGGCGGCGTGGCCGGGGGCACGTGGCCGGGGGCACGTGGCCGGGGGCACTCGGAGCACGCCGGGTCGTGTCCGGCCGGCCGTCAGCAGTGCACGATGACCCGGTGCTCACCTCATGGTGACGGAACGAATGCCGAATTCGCGTCCAGATGGAGTGACCACGCCCCGCAGGTCATCCGACTTCGCCTCTGCTGAAAGTAGGCTGCCTGTACCGACCATTCGTCGTGAAGGGACCGGCTGTGGCCTCTCGACTCAACCCGTACATCAGCTTCGCCGGTGAAGCGAAAAATGCCATGGAGTTCTACAAGGAGGTCTTCGGCGGAAGTCTGGACGTCAACACCTACGGCGACTTCGGCTCCGAGACGCCTCCCGGATACGCCGACAAGATCATGCACAGCATGCTCGAAACCGCCAGTGGATTCACACTGATGGGCGCGGACCATCCGCCCGGGACGGAACTCGACCCCGGGAACAGAATGGCGGTGAGCCTGAGCGGTGACGACGCGGACGAACTGCGCGGCTACTGGGACAAGCTGTCCGACGGCGGCACGGTGTCCGTCCCCCTGGAGAAGCAAATGTGGGGCGATGTGTTCGGCATGTGCACAGATAAATTCGGCATCACATGGATGGTCAATATCAGCGAACAGCAGACCTGATTCGTCGGCCCCGGTCCGCAGCCGCGTGAGCAGCAGCGCCCCGCCATGCCCTTGCGGCCCGGCGACCCGCCGGGCGCCGGACGTCCTTGCCCGGTGCCGCATCCCACCGCATGCTTGCTCCGACTTACTCCGGCTTTCTCCGGCATTCTCCGACTTTCGCCGAACTGATGCTGCGGAGGTAGCGCGACCATGGCCTTTCCAGGAGAGTCGGCTGCGTATCGCGCGGCGCGTGACCGGCTGCTGCAGCAGGAGATCGAGCTGCGCCGCGCGACCGAAGCGGTGGCCGCGGCACGGCGTGAGCTGCCGCCCGGGGGATCGGTCCCGGAGGACTACGTCTTCCGGGGAAGCGGCGCTGACGGCGCCCCGGCGGACATCAGGCTGTCGGAGCTGTTCGCCCCCGGCAGGGACTCGCTGGTCATCTACAGCTACATGTTCCCGCGCCATCCCGGAGACAAGCGGCCCGGACCCGAAGGCGGCCGCACGGCGCAATTGAAGCTCGAAGAGGGGCCGTGTCCTTCCTGTACGGCGTTGCTCGACCAGCTGGACGGTGCGGTCGAACACGTCACCCAGCACATCAACTTCGCGGTAGTGGCGAGGGCGCCGCTGCCGCGACTCCTCACCTTCGCCGAAGAGCGTGGCTGGCGACGGCTGCGCTTGCTCTCCTCGGACGGCAACACGTACGGCCGCGACTACCGCGCCGAGACGGAGGACGGTTCGGCCATGCCCATGCTGAACGTGTTCCGACGCTCGGGCCGGGAGATCCGCCACTTCTGGGGTTCGGAGATGCTCTACGCGCCCACCGACCCCGGCCAGGATCCCCGTCACGTAGGCACCCTCGAACCTCTCTGGAACATGTTCGACCTCACCCCGGAGGGACGCGGAACCGACTGGAACGAGCAGCTGAGCTACTCGTGACAGGTGCAGGGCGTGCAGCAAATCTGCCCTTGGTTGCTGTCTTCCAGGTGGTGGGCGCCCATGAAGTCCTTGGGTGAACGGCTCTCGATACGGGCCGACGTCTCCGGCCCGGTCAGTTCCCGGTGGCCGCCTTCCACGCGTCGACGTAGGAGGGAAGGTTCTTGTCGATGTCCGCCCAGTCCGGGCGGAACACCTCGACGCCCTTCATCAAGGCGGCGAGCGAGCCGGCGTTGCGGTCGGTCGCTGTCACGTCCGTACGGGCCGCGAAGCCGCCGCCGACGGCCGAGACGGAGCGCTGGGCCTCCGGGGTGAGCAGGTAGTCGAGGAACTTCTTGGCGTTCTCGGCGTGCGGGGCGTCCTTGACGAGTCCGGCCGCGTACGGGAGGGCGAACGTGGTGGGCTTCCCGTCGTCCCCGGCGGGGAAGAAGATGCCCTGGCCGGGCATGGACTTCATGTTGGCGAAGTTCATCTGGACATCGCCGTTGGCCACCAGGAGTTCGCCCTTGTCGACCTTGGGGGCGAGCTGGCCGGTGGACTTGGACGGGCCGACGTTGTTCTTCTGGAGGTCCTTGAGGTAGGCCATGGCGGGGTCCTTGCCGCCGAGGTCGTGCATGGCCTTGATCAGTACGGCCGTGCCGTCACCGGCGACGCCCGGGGTGGAGTACTGGAGCTTGCCCTTGAACTTCGGGTCGAGGAGGTCCTTCCAGGTCCTGGGCGGGGTCTTCTTGAGCTCCTTGGTGTTGTAGATGAAGCAGAAGTAGTTGTTGGCGATCGAGGTCCACTTGCCGGAGAGGTCCTTGTCGTTCTCGGCCACCTTCTCGGAGCCCTGGGGCCGGTACGCCTCCAGCAGACCCTTGCCGTCGGCCTGCTGGATGAAGGGCGGCAGAGTGACGACCACGTCGGCCTTGGTGTTGGACTTCTCCCGGGCCAGGCGCTGCACCATCTCGCCGGATCCGCCCTCCACGTACTTGACCTTGATGCCGGTGCGGTCCTCGAAGCCCTTGAAGACCTTGTCGTAGAAGCCGGAACCGTCCTCGGCCTTGAGGCCGTCGGCGCTGTAGACGGTGATTTCCTTGGCTGAGCCGGCGCCGGCGGTGCCGCCGCAGCCGGTGAGGACGGTGGTGAGGCACAGGGCGCCGAGGGCGGCGGCGAGCGGGACCGGGAGCGGGAGCGGCTTGAGGGAGCGGAGCATAACGTTTCGGAACTCCTTCGGAAGGGGGCGGCGGGGACCGCCGGCCCGGGGGATCTAGCGGTAGGCGGCTCTCGTACGGATCCGGGAGACGCAGGTCAGCACGAGGAGCGTCGTGGCCGTCAGCACGACGGCGAGGGCGGCTCCGGAGAAGAGCGCGCCGCGGTCGGTGGCCGCGAAGACCTTGATGGGCAGGGGCAGCCAGTCCGGCGGGTAGAGCATCATCGTGGCGCTCAGCTCGCCCATGGACAGCGCGAAGCAGAGCCCGGCTGCGGCTGTCAGGGACGGCAGCAGCAGCGGCAGCCTGACCCGCCACAGCACGCGCGCCGGGCTCGCGCCCAGGCTCGCGGCGGCCTGCGCGTACGCCGGGTCGAGGTGCGCGGCGGCAGCCGTCACGGACTGGTAGGCGAAGGCGGTCACCAGGATGGTGTGCGCCAGGATCACGATGGTGGGTGTGCCGTTGAGCAGCAGCGGAGGCTTGGAGAAGGCGACCAGCAGTGCCAGCCCGACGACCACGGACGGCACGGCGACCGGCAGCATGAACAGGACGTCCAGGGCGCGGGCGAGGAGGCCCGAGCGCCGGGTGCGCCCGCGCAGGGCGTGCGCCGCCAGTGCCGCCCAGGTCCCCGTGACGAGGGCCAGGACGCCGGCGGCGAGGGCCGTCAGCAGGCTGGTGACCAGGGCGTCCAGGGCATCGCCGCGGGCGATCTCGCGGTAGTGCTCCAGGGTCGCGCCGGAGGGCAGCGCGCCGCTCCAGCCGGTGGCGAAGGAGGCGGCCAGGATCACGAGGAAGGGCAGGGCGAAGACGGGGAGGAAGGCCGCTGCGAACGCGGCCTGGACGGCCAGTCGGCCGCTGCGGCTATGCACGAGCACGTCGGGCTCCGTCCGTGGAGGAGAGGAGGCGGTAAAGGCCGTACAGCGCCGTGGAGAGGGCGATGTTGACGACGGCGACGACGCAGGCTCCGGTGTAGTCGCCGTCGAGGATCGCTTTGCTGTAGATGAGCGTGGGAAGGGTGGTGACGCCCTTGGCGCCGGTGAAGAGCACGATCCCGAACTCGTTGAGGCACATCACCAGCACCAGCGAGCCGCCCGCGGCGAGCGACGGCAGCGCCTCGGGGAGGATCACCCGGCGGACGATCCGCGGCCCCTTGGCGCCGAGCGAGGAGGCGACTTCGAGCTGTGCGGTCTCCACTTGCGAGAAGGCCGCGAGGAGGGGGCGCATCACGAAGGGCGTGAAGTACGTGATCTCCGCGAGCAGTACGCCCCAGGGTGTGTGCAGGAAGTCGAAGGGACCGCTCGCCGCGCCGGTCACCCCGGTCCACAGGCCGTTTGCGAGACCGGCGGAGCCGTAGACGAAGAGGAGGGCGAGGGTGATGAGGAAGGAGGGGAAGGAGAGGAAGACGTCGATGAACCGGCTCAGTGCCCTGCCGCCCGGGAAGGGCACGAAGGCGATCACCAGGGCGAGGGCGAAGCCGAGGATCAGCGAGCCGGCGGTGGCTCCGACGGCGATCAGGACGGTGTTGGTGAGGGCGTCGCGGAAGGCTCTCTGTGCGAAGGCCTCGCCGTAGGCGGCGAAGGAGAGACCGCCGCCGTCCGGCGCGAGGGACTCCTGGACGACGAGGGCGAGGGGGTAGAGGAAGACGAGACCGAGGACGGCCACGGGCGGTACGGCCAGGAGCCAGGCGTAGCCGCGCGGGCCCCGGCGGTTCACCACCGCCGGTCCGCCGCGGCGGAGGGACTTCCACCGGCCCCGCCCGGTGCCGCTGCCGGTGGCGTCGGGGGACGTGCGGGCCGGATGCCGAAGGCCGGGCATGGGCCGGGCGCTAGACATGGACCGCACCCGGCACGGCCCCATCCGGGCCCGGGCCCGGGCGCGTCGCGCCCGCGGGTAGCAGGACGGCGTCGTCCGGGGCGAAGTGGACGGTGATCGCGGTGCCCGCGCGGGGCGCCTCCCGCAGCTCGCGGACGTCCACCGTGACGCGCTCGCCGCCCACGTCGACGTACAGCCGGTGTGTGGCACCACGCCACAGGACCTCCGCAACGGTGCCGCGCAGTGCGTTCGGGCCGTCTCCGAGGCCGACCAGGTGCGGGCGTACGCACAGGGTGGCCGAGGCGCCCGGCGCGGCGGAACCGGGCCGGACCTCCAGGTGCGTGCCGGCGAAGTCGGCGCCGTTCCCGGTCACTGTCACCGGCAGGAGGTTGGCCTGGCCGACGAAGGAGGCGGTGAACTCCGTGCGCGGGTTGCGGTAGAGCTCCCGTGGGGTGGCGCAGTCCTGGAGGCGGGCGCGGTCCATGACCGCGATCCGGTCGGCGAGCGTGAGCGCCTCGGACTGGTCGTGAGTGACGTACAGCATCGACATGCCGGGCAGTTCGCGGTGCAGCCGGGCGAGTTCGGCGAGCATGCCGGAGCGCAGCTGGGCGTCCAGCGCGGACAGCGGCTCGTCGAGGAGGAGTACGCCGGGCCGGGTGGCCAGGGCGCGGGCGATGGCGACGCGCTGCTGCTGGCCTCCGGACAGCTCGCGGGGGTAGCGCCTGGCGTACGCGGCCATGCCGGTCATCTCCAGGGTCTCGGCGACGCGTGCCGCGATCTCCGCGCGGGGCGCCCTGCGGGCTTTGAGGCCGAAGGCGACGTTGGCGTCGACCCGCATGTGCGGGAAGAGGGCGTACTGCTGCACCACCATGCCGACGCCGCGCCGGTGCGGTGCGAGACCGGTGACGTTCCGGCCGCCGATGAGGACCCGGCCGGCCGACGGCTGGACGAAACCGGCGACGGCCCGCAGGGCGGTGGTCTTGCCTGAGCCGGAGGGGCCCAGCAGGGCCATGACCTCGCCGGGTTCGACGGTGAGGTCGAGTCCGTCGAGGACGACGTTCCTGCCGTAGGTGACTGTGACGTTCTCGAACCTCACGCCGGTATCGTTCTCGCTCCGCCCGGTGGACGTTCCTGCCGGCGTTCTCGTTGTTCCCGGTGTTCTCGTTGTTCCCGGTGTTCCCGGTGTTCCCGGTGTCCCCATCGTTCCTGGCGTTCCCGGCGTCATGACGCGGCCTCCGCGCGGGCGAGCAGATCCGGAAGTTCGGCGACCGAGCCGAGGACGTGGGTGGCGCCGGAGGCGCGCAGCGCCTTCTCGTCGTGAGCGCCGGTGAGGACTCCTGCGACCACCGAGGCTCCGGCGCGGCGGCCCGAGAGCATGTCGTACGAGGTGTCGCCGGCCACCGCGATCCGGTCGACCGCGTCGGCGGCCCCGGTGCGCACCAGCGCGGTGAGGACCATGTCCGGGTACGGGCGTCCCCGGCCGCCCGCGTCGGCGGGGCAGAGGGAGAGGTCGGCCAGCTCGGTCCAGCCGAGTGCGACGAGGATGGCGTTCTGGGTGACGCGGGAGAAACCCGTGGTCAGCACCACGGCCCGGCCCTCGGCACGCAGCCGCTCGACGGCCTCCCGGGCACCGGGTACGGGTGCGCAGTGGCCCGCGGCCACCAGCCGGCCGTAGGCGGCCTCGAACTCGGTGTTGGCCCGCCGGGCGGCCGCCTCGTCACCGGCGAAGAGGTGACGGAAGACAGAGATCTTGGACTCGCCCATCGTGGCGCGGACGTAGGCGAGTTGCTCCTCGTACGCCGCCGTGCCGGGCTCCACGCCGAGCCGGCCGACGGCCGCACCGAAGGCCCGCTCCACGAGACCGTCGTCGACGACGGTCGTGCCGGCCATGTCGAGGACGACGAGGGAGTGTGTGAGCTGCTTGTTCTGCTCGGTCTGCGTGTTGTGGTTCTCGGTCAACGCTCTCACCAGCCCAGTTCGTCAGCGGTCGTCTCGGCGATGGCCGGGGAACATGTCATGCCGCGCCCGCCCGGACCGGTCACCAGCCACGTGCCCTCGCGGACCTGCTCGCGGTGGACGACCCGCGAGGTGTCCAGGCACTGGGCGTAGACCCCGGCCCAGCGCCGCCGGATCCTCGGCAGCGGCCGGCCGAGCAGGGTCTCGGCGACCCCGGTCAGGTGCGCGTAGGGGTCCTCGTCGACGTCGAAGGCGAAGGGTGCCTCGTACTCGTGGGTGTCACCAATGGTCAGGCCGCCGTCCGCGCGCTGGACCATGAGCAGCTGCATCTTGTGCTCGGCGGCAATCGCGGGCTGAGCCTGGGCGGCGGCCAGGGCGTCGAGATCCGGGCCCGCGTAGGCGGGGTAGTAGCGGAAGCTGTCCGCATCGGCGACGGAGGTGGTGAGCCGCTCCCCCAGCGGCGCGGTCTGCATCATCTGCAACCGCACCCGGCGCACGGGCAAGGCGGGGGCGAGCTCGCGCACGAGGCCGCCCAGCCAGGCACCGGTGCACAGCACGACGGCGTCGCCGGTGTGCACGTCGCCGTGGTCGTCGCGGACCGCGCGGTCACCGGTGATCTCGCGGACCTCGCGCCCGGCGAGGAAGGCGTAACGCCCGGACTCCAGCAGCGCGGCGCGCAGCGCCCGCTGTGCGGTGCGCGGCTCG